>NZ_JALJRM010000017.1:0-109802 GCF_024519685.1 Paenibacillus sp. Pae15
GGAGCGCGCCAACCAATGTTCCGATAATTACCCCGAGAACGCACCAAAAAATAACTTGCGGATCCAAAATATTCATAAAACCTTGCAGTAAAAGTTGTAATTCCATTTACCTCACCTCCTAACCGAATATTCCTTTCGGCAGATTGATCCCGAGCCAAACATCAAAAATGAAATAAATGCATACCATAGCTGCCGCACTGAAAATAGCCGCTCTTACCCATGACAGTTTTTCGACCATAACCAAAGTCACAAGCAGAAATAAACCTATGGTTACCACCAAACCTAAATCATCGCCAACCCACAAAGAGACGGCCAGCACTCCGATTAAAAAACACTGTTTCCAAACGGTGGATTTTAAAACCGGCTCCTTTTGGGGATATCGCTTTCTCTTCAGAATCAACTCTACTAAATAATAAATAATCAAGGCGATCAAAATGATGATCAGGATTCTCGGAAAAAAACCGGCACCCATCAACCCGTTTTTTAACAAGAACGGGAGTTTCATGGATTGCAGAAAAAGTATAAACATGAGTATAAACAGCGAGGCGCCGAATATCAGTTCAACTAACATTTTCCTCCCCTATTCTTTTCCGTCATGATGAAGCAAGTGTGAGCTCTTTATCGCAGCAGTGATGAAAGGGCATTTCAAATGTTACATTTGAAAATGCCCTTCCTCCGTTAACCTGATAAAGCGATTGCCAGTCGCTTTATCTATTGGCCTGAACCTTCTGAATATAGGCCTTAAAACGAGGTCCTTCTTCTTTCAAAAATTTCGTATACTCCTCTGAATTCAAAAATGTAATTTGCATCAAATTTTTGTCGGCATACTCTTTATATTCCGGAGTCTTTGTCACTTCTCTTAATTTGTCTTCCCAGTATTGAACGATTTCCTTCGGAACGTCTTTGCCTATCCAAAAACCGCGTGCTTTGCTATGAACAATGTTAATTCCTTTTTCCACCAATGTCGGCGCTTCCGGGAACTGAGGCAGTCTTTCAGGGGACAGCACGGCCAAAACTCTGGCATTGCCGGTTTTAACATGGTCGACAAAAACGTTTGGGTCAACAAGTGCCACATCCAGATGGCCGCCCAAAACATTGGTGACGACAGCTGCGGATCCATCCGTCGGTACGATATTCAAAGATCCGATCTCAAGCGGTTTCTTTCCTGATTTTTTGGCCAGTTCCTCAAAAATCGTATACCATCTGTAAGGTTCGGCGCTGTCCAACGCTCCAGGCACGGCAATCGAGACGGATTGCGGATCGTTTTGTATTTCCTCCAGCAATTGCTCAATCGTTTTAAAACGGGAATCCGCTTTTACCGCTATGACAAGTGTTGAAGTGCCGACTTGCGCAACAGGCTGAAAATCATCATAAGTAGCATCGAGTGCGCCGTTCATTAACGGAATGCCCATTTCCGGAACATTTAGCAGTTGATATTTATTATCCTTTTCTTTGAACATTTTGGTAAAAGCTTGAACACCGCTGGCGCCTGGCAAATTTTCTACCTGAAAGGTTTGGTCCACGATCTTGTTCTCGGTTATTATTTTTATTATTGTTCTGGATTGAATATCTGACCCTCCGCCGGGAGCATACCCGACTAGAACATTTATGGGCTTGTCAGGATAGCCATCCAAAGCAGACTTTGGAGCCTGGGTGGAAGCAGATGTATCCGTAGGAGAAGATTCCTGCGAGGAAGGTTTTGCTGATGAGCAACCTGCGGCCAACACCATGACGGAGACAATCAGAATGAACATAGGCATTAAAAAATTTTTAAATTTCATAGTTTTTTCCCCTTCGTTTTTAGATAACTGGTACGATGCCAAAAAATCATGTTAAATTTATGCAAATTGCAAAAAAAACGAAGACACCTCCCCTATCAGGTCTGTATCTCCGGTCGTCCGGTAGAAATAATTACCAACTATTCCTATGTGATTAGTCTGAATTTACGTTTGTTATCATAGCATCGCCGAAAATTCCTGTCAATACCTACATTAACCTTTCACTGAGCCTGCGGGGATTCCACTGACGGGCTGCTTTTGCAGCAAAACGAACCCTGATGTGGGTGCTGAACTGGAGAGTAAGTTCACACCACTTTTTGTACCTTCACCAAACATGTATGATACGTTATGTTGTCTCCCCAGTCGGTAGCCCGTTCGCTTGTCAGCACATTGACGGCCGCAACCGGTTCTCCTTCTTCCGATAGAGCGTAGTAGCCATTATCCAGGCTGACGGCGCCGGGTACGATTTGATCCGTTATTCGAATCTGTGCCCGTACTGTCCCCCGTCTGCTGCTGATCCGCACCCAGTCTCCATTGTCCACATTAGAGGCAAGAGCGTCGTCAGGATGTATCGAAAGCAGTGGCGGGTCGTTGACGGTTTCGCTTAAGGTCGAGTTGGTTGTCGAAGACCTCTTCGGGCAAAGCAGCTGCAACGGATAATTCAACCTAAGGGGGTCTTCTACTCCTTCCGGTTCGGAGCGGTAGACAGCACAAACCGGCAAGCCTCGTTTGGCCAGGCCAGGCGAGCTTAGCTGGATTTTACCGCTCGGTGTCGGAAAGGGGAGTCCTTCCTCGATTTGGCGGCGAAAGGGGATATCAGGCAAATCGCCTGGAAGCACATAGATGCCGATTCGGCGAAATTCCTCAAAATCCGGCACACCCAACCGGCCGGCAAACGCTCTGAGCCAACCTTCCTCACCCTTATCATCGAAATCTGCTCCTTTGCCGAGACGTTCGGCGAGTTCCCGCAACACATCGAAATCCGAGCGGACACCTGGAGGCGGGTCCACAACTTTTTGCTGGTAAAGAATAAAGTTGCCGTGTCCTGCCCAAGGCATCTGGATATCCTCACGTTCCATAAAGGTGGCCGCCGGTAATACAATGTCTGCCTGGCGGGCGGTGAGGGTGAGGAAGTGATCGTGAACAACAAAGAAGTCCAGCCTCTGCATCGCCTGCAGGGTACGGCGAATGTTGGATGTCTGCTGCACCAGATTTCCGCCAACCGAGTAGGCCATGTGAACGTCAGTTGGATAACCGCCCGCAACGCCCCGGGCAATGGCATCAGGCCAATTCGTAATGCGGACTGAAACATTCGCCGGGTTGGGCGGGATCGGCAGGCCTACACCATGCGGGCCACAACCGTATCCGCAGCCGCCCGGGTTACCGCCGCTCATGCCAACGTTCCCCGTCATCGTTGCCAGCGTGGCCGTTGCCCGGGTGAAGTTCTCTCCTTGAGCGCTGCGCTGGGCCCCTCTTCCGGCCATCAAAGCTGCCGGCTTTATGGTCGCGTAGAGCCGAGCCAGCTCGATGATGGTCTCTTCAGGCACGCCGGACAGGCCGCTTGCCCAGGCCGGAGTCTTTGCAAGCCCGTCATCTTCGCCGCGCACATGCGCCGCAAAGGATTCAAAACCTGTGGAATAGCGCTCTACGAAATCCCGATCCCATGTCCCTTCATCGAGCATGACATAGGCCATAGCCAACAATACCGCCACATCGGTACCGGGGCGGATCGGGATCCATCGGTCAGCAAAGCGGGCCGTTTCCGTCCGGCGCGGGTCGATACAAATGATTCGTACCCCCCTCCTGCGTGCCTCCTGAAGGTAATATAACGAATCCGAGCCAAAGCGTGTAACTGCGGGATTGTGCCCCCAAAGCAGAATCAGTCTGGAATTAAGCAAGTCGTCGTAGCTGTGGGCGGTATGGATCGTGCCGTAAACCTCATTGGAGGCCGTCTGCGCCGCGCCATAGCTGTAACTTCCTTGCACCTCAAGCCGGCCGCCCAAAGTATTCAGGAAGCGGCCAGCCATTTTTCTGCATTCGTGCAGCACGGCCGTAACGGAACCGGTACGCGATAGATCAATGATGGAACCGGCGCCATACCGCGCTATGGTCTCTCCCAGATGATAAGCAACCCGCTTTAAGGCTTCATCCCAAGAAATCGGCCGGAATTGCCCGCTGCCCCGCTCTCCGACTCGCAGAAGCGGTGTCGTCAGGCGGTCCGGGTGATAAAGACGGTGAAGGTATCCGATTCCCCGCCCGCAAGGCACAATGTTCAGCTCCCGGTTTACTTGCCGGCGTCCGGCAACAGAGATTGCCTTTCCATCGGCCACTGTCACTTCCAAAGGACACTTGCCGCCGCAATCATGGGCACAGGAAGTATATCTTATTTCGGTTGCCATATATTTTCAACACCTCACTATGAAAAAGCGAACAATGGTATCCTATTCTTCCTTCAACCATCCCGAGCTTTCGGCTAGCTTTAATACCCGGTCCACAATCAGCGGGGCGGATCCCAGATAGGTGGACGGATCCAGCAATTCCTCCAATACGGCCGGATCCATCGCTTCGCGTATCCGTTCGTCCGCCAGCAGAACCTCTCTGAACGGTCTGCCCTCTTCAATAGCCTGCATGCTTATCTCGTACACAACATGGTGAGCGGTTTGCTTGCCCAAAAGCTCACCCAGAGCAAACATGATCCTTTCGGACAGCAGCAGCCCTCCAAGCTTATTCAGGTTGCGCATCATATTAGCGGGTTTTACCACTAGACCGGAAAGCACTGTACGCGCAGTCAGCAATTGCGAGGACAGATAGATGCATGTCTCGGAAATGACGATCCATTCTCCACGCCAAGCGATAAGCTCCCGCTCGTGCTCCACGATCATGGATTCCTGGGCGATGGCCACGTTATAGCGAATCGGCTTGGCCAAAGAGGCCAATCCCTCGAGAGCGGACGGGTTTCGCTTGTGCGGCATCGTAGACGATCCGATCTTCCCTGTGGTAAAAGGCTCTTCCAATTCATCGATTTCGGTGCGCATCAGGTTATAAAACTCGTTGCCCATCTTCGCGAGCGTGGCACTGATCAGACCGAGGATACTTATATATTCGGCGATTCGATCGCGGGATGAATGCCAACAAATATCCGGCGCCGCCAATCCCAACCGTTCGAGGGCGCGGCGTTCCACTTCCGGTCCAAGAGGCCCATACGAGGCGTAAGTCCCTACGGCACCGCCCAATACGCCGGTGAACACCCGGGCTTCCGCTTCGCGCAGCCGATCGAGATGACGAATGACCTCGTTCAAGATGACAGCCATCTTGAAGCCAAAAGTGGTGGGCACCGCCTGAACGCCGTGCGTTCGCCCGGCAATCGGCGTTTCACGGTGTTCCCGGGCCAACCGGGCAAGTTCCCGGGCGACGGACCGTAATTCACGGACAATGATCGTATGCGCCTCCTTGAGTTGGAGAATCACTCCCGTATCGATCACATCCTGAGTCGTAACTCCATAATGAACATACTCCCCATATTCCGGACCGCAGACCTGCTGCAAAGCCTTCACTGTAGGTGTCAACGCGTGCTTCACTTTTTGAACTTCGTCAGCGATCATCTGAAGGTCAAGCAATTCCACTCGGGCATGGACGGCAATGGTTTCGGCAGCAGCAGCCGGGATTAATCCCAATTCTGCCTCGGCGAGAGCCAGGGCTGCCTCGACATCCAGATGTTTCTGAGTCCTGTTTTCGCCTGACCAAACAGCACGCATCTCCTCCGTCCCAAATACATGGCGAGTCATTAGCATATCGATAACGTGTGAGGACATCCAAATTACCCTTCCTATTCATGAAGTTGTTTTCGCGAGCGTCTACATTTTTTTTACCGGATCCAATGCAAAAAGACTTTGCAACTATGAAATTCATTTCAGTGTTTTCTGATATGATTGGTTTTAAATATACTTTCGATGATTCGAAAAGTAAAATTAAGAAATTCTTGAGTCACCATAAAATAATTTAAGCGTCAAGAGGAAAGATGACGTTACGGTAAAAGTTCATAGAGATCACCGGCGTTGCATTAATCCAGTCCATCATATAAATTAAAACTATTCCATATTCAATTGGAGGGGCTTTGATGAATGAAAAAGACTGTATCATGCTGCAATATCTTTTTGAGGAAATGAATATAACCAAAGCGGCAGAACGTCTGTTCATGACACAACCGGCAATAACGTACAGACTTCAACAAATTGAGAAGGAATATGGGATTAACATCTATGCAAAAACCGGAAACGGAAAAGGATTCAAGTTTACGCCTGAAGGCGAGTATTTGGTGAGACAAGCCAAAAAAACATTATTGGAAATCCGCAAAACCAAAGATTACATCTTAAATATGAGCCGGGAAGTACAAGGTAAGCTAAGAATCGGTGCTCACAGTTATTATTCCCGATATATCCTACCGTCTCTGCTAAAGAATTTTATAGGCATCTACCCGAAAGTAGAATTTAACGTTCATACTGGATTCAGTTTTGAGGTATTGGAATTATTGCAAAATGAAGAAGTTCATGTCGCCATTATTAGGGGCAATTATGAATGGTTTGAAGAAAAATTTCTGATCGATGAGGAAAACATATGCCTGATTTCGAAAGAACCAATCAATATCGAAGAATTGCCCAATTTACCCCGAATCAATTACAGTATTGACGCGAAGCTTTCTTACAAAGTCAGAAACTATATGAACCTGCCATTAACCATAACCATTAAAAATTGGTGGTATGAAAGATTTAATAAACCTCCACTCATCACCATGCAAGTGGACAGCTACGAAACCTGTAAAGAAATGGTCAAAAATGGGTTGGGTTATGCCATTGTGCCGCGTGCGTTTGTAAATCCGAATGATGAATTATATTCTATAAACTTGAGTCTGAAAGATGGACAAATCATAACGGTGAAAACGTGGATGTTATACCGGGCATCATCCTTGCAATTGACGACTGTCGATAAATTTGTACATTATATAAAATCATTGCATGAAATGCTAAAGTAATTCGCAAGCGATAAATTCACAGAGCCAAGAAAAAGAAAAGGCCGCACAAAGTGCAGCCTTTAGTCGTATAATGGTCTCCTTCTGGAAAATCCGTTTTGCAGCATTTCACACGGACCATAAGAGAAAAATGTGAAAAAAATTGACATCAAAAATTTTGCATAATATAATGTATCTGTAACAACTGTTGTTATAGCAACAAGGAGGTGGTTGTTTGAAGTTGTTAGATGAATATATCAGCATTTTTATTCACCAGACCGACTTAACCTTGACCAGTTACATTAAAAAGCAATTGGCTCCATACAACCTGGCGCCTGAACAAAATCTGGTTATGATGCTTCTTTGGGAGAAGGATGGCCTTACCCAAAATGAAATTGCGGAACTGCTGGTAAAGGATAAAACCAATGTTGCACGGATGTTGTTTAATCTTGAACAAAAAGGATTTATCCGAAGAGCATGTCCGAAAAACGACCGTCGATCATTGATCGTTTATTTGACGGAAGAAGGAAAACAACTCGGCAATCACATTATTCCTCTCACTGAGAAGTTTAATGAGTTGGTAAAAAATGAGATTACAAATGAAGAATTAAAGGAACTAAAAAGAATCCTTACAAAGATAAGCCATAATGTCACATAAAATCCTGCATATCGCTGCCATCATGCAGCTCTTGTATATTCATATAGAGACTTTGCGAGCACTAAAGTTGCTATAACAACCATATACTCATTAGAGGGAGTGTCGAACGATGTACGATATTGCTGTTATCGGTGCAGGCCCTGCCGGAGCAACCGCTGCACTCTTTGCCGCTAAAGCCGGTAAAAAAACGTTATTGATTGATAATGACAAAACCATGACGAAAAGAGCTTGGGTTGAAAACCATTATGGCGTACTCGAAATCTCAGGACCCGAGCTTGTAGAAACAGGAAAAAAACAGGCAAGCAAATTGGGGGCGGAAATGGTTACAGCAACAGTGGATAATATTACGGAAACAGAAACAGGTTTTAAAATTCATTTGGACAATCAAACCGTTGAATCGAATCAAGTGATTTTGGCTACGGGCGTCCTAACTGATCTGGCCGAAAAAATTGGCTTGGCCACAAAAGAAGGCACAGAACCGCGCATAAAGAAAGTGATCTCCGTGGACAGCCATGGTAAAACAAACAAAAAAGGCATTTGGGCGGCAGGAACTGCAGCAGGGGTAAGCGTTCATACCATTATCACAGCCGGCGATGGCGCGAAAGTGGCGATTAATGTCATAAGTGAGTTAAATGGCGAACGTTATGTTGACCATGATGTACTTAAGTCTTAATTTAATTTAGAAAGAGGGTTATTTTTATGGTGAATCAACCGGTTGTTGTTCATGCGATCATCAATGGCGAGAAAGTCGAAACAGATAAACAGTATTCCCGCGAGAATCCGACGAACCCCAACGAAATTGTCGGCTACGGCCCTGTGAACACACGCGAGGAGGCCATTGAAGCCATTGAAGCTGCGGCAGCGGCTTTCCCCGATTGGAGCAGGACACCCATCGAGGAACGTATTGCACGGATGCAGCGCGCCATTGCAAAGCTAAAAGATGCTAGCCCGGAAATTTCGAAGCTTCTGTCCCGTGAGCATGGCAAACCTCTGTACGATGCAGAAGGTGAGCTTGCGATTTCCCTGATGTGGATGGAATATGCCTGCAACACGGCTAAGGAAGTGCTTAAAGATCAGGTACAGGAGCATGAGAACGGAAAAACCATTATTTCCAAAGATGCGATAGGTGTCGTTTCCGCCATAACACCATGGAATTATCCGCTCTCCCTTTCGACCATTAAAATCGCTCCGGCGCTGTTGGCGGGCAATACCATGGTGCTCAAGCCGAGCCCCCTTGCCCCGTTGGCTGTAAGCAAAGTCATTGAGATGATTGCAGCCGAGTTTCCGGCAGGTGTGCTTAACATGGTCCACGGCGAATCGGATGTGGGAGTGGAACTGACCTCTCATCCCAAGGTTTCCAAAATCGCATTCACCGGCGGAACCAAGACGGCAAAAGCCATCATGAAAGCCGCGGCAGATACTATTAAGGATATGACATTGGAATTAGGCGGAAATGATGCGGCGATTATTCTTTCTGATTTCGACGTGAACGATGAACGTGCGATGCGCCGCCTCGTGATCTCAAACTTCCTTACTGCCGGACAAATTTGTATGATTGCGAAAAGAATCTATGTCCATCGCTCAATTTATGACAAATTCGTGGAGAAATATATTGAGGCGGCGAACAAGTGGATTCGGGTGGGCGATCCCTTTAACCCGGACGTTACCGTTGGCCCGGTGAATAACGCTGGTCAGGTTAAGTTTGTACGGAGCTTAATCGACGATGCTCAAAACCGGGGTGCCCAAGTGATCAAGTTGGGACGTATTCTTGATCCGGAACTGTTTGAAAAAGGTTACTTCCTGCAACCGACTGTCGTATTGGGAGCCGGATACCATGACCCTATCGTCGTGGAAGAACAGTTTGGTCCCACCGTCCCGATCCTGCCCTTCGATGATGATGACCAAGCCATCTCCTTAGTCAATGACAGTATTTATGGTCTGACGAGCTCCGTATGGGGCGAGGAAGAGCATGCCCTTAGGGTAGCACGGCGAATCGAGGCAGGTACAACCATGATTAACACCGCTGCCGTACAGGGACTTGACGTTCGTTTTCCATTCGGCGGGGTTAAGCAGTCCGGCATAGGGCGTGAATATGGTCCGGAAGGCATTCTCTCCTATGTCGAAACTCACGTCATTAACATACCAAAGGTCGGCGAATTGCCTTATATTCCCGAATAACCATTTCCTTTTTATAAGCATGTCGTGGCTTCCTGCCTCGACATGTTTTTCTGTTTATGTTTCTCTCGGAAATGAAGGAATCGTGATTGCTTTCCGGATCGGCTGCCAGGTTTGGCCGGATTTAAAATGATTGGATTTACCAGCAAGATTTGGTACAATAATCTGAAGGTCTCCCTTATGGAGACCTATATTTACATGGGAGGGATTTCGATGGTAAGTGGCTTTAACTTCAGAGTATATGGTTTGCTTCGTAAAGGAGGGGAAATCTACTATGAACCATAGTCTTATGTATCAAGGTTCCCGGCTTCAACTGGTGAATCAGCTGGTTTATTTTGACGATGAAAAGCTGAATTTCCTCAACCAGTATTTCCCTGAGCCTAACCAAAAACGCCGCAATGTGGAGAAGACAATATCAGTATATTGTTCGACGCTTGAAAGGATTATCAAGGATCTAACCGAAGAAAATCTGAATTCCATGGCGCTCATAGGAAGCCAAGTAGATTTGCGATATCTGGACGATGGATCAACGGAATCTCTTACGATTGTATTCCCGCATCGGACGGATCCCAATAAAAACCTGATATCTTTCTTATCTCCTATAGGCTTTCAACTGCTGATGGCACAAACCAATGAAAACTATCAGCTTGTGATACCTTCCGGCGAAACCTTGGTAAGAGTGGAAAATATTAAGTTTGTTAATCACGGCGATGTACATTAACGGTTATGAGATTTAGAAGAGCAGACCTGGCAATTGGGCACGCTGCTTTTCATAAAAAAAAGTCAGCTAGTGCAAAAACTGGCTGGCTTTTTGTGCATATTTTATTTATTGCGATTTCTATAAAGCAGATAGATAAAGAAGGGTGCACCTACACCCGCAGTAAACACGCCCGCGGGAATATCGAGTGGGAGAAAAGCCGTTCTGCCAAACGTATCGGCAATCAGAAGCATCAGGCTGCCAATAAGAGCCGCTACCGGAATTAAGCCGCCAAACGAAGCGCCTACGAGCTTTCTGGCGATATGCGGAGCAATTAAGCCGATAAATCCAATCGCTCCGGCTACGGCCACGGCTGAACCCGCCAACGCCACGCTGATGAACAGCAGCATTAATCGGTGATGCTGAACAGGAGCCCCTAAAACCATCGCAATATCGTCCCCCAGCTCTTGAACATTGATGTGTCTGGAATAAATCAGGGCCAGCGGAATAAAAATAATCAACCAAGGCAGCAAAGCATACACATTATCCCACGATGCACCGTAAATACTTCCGGTTAACCAAATATAGGCCTGACCGGCTGCTTTAATGGGGCTGAGAACGATCATTAGCATGGTTAAAGAGCTTGTCGCCGCTGAAATCCCAATCCCAATCAGCACCAGCCTTGTTGGAGTAACTCCTTTATTCCATGCCAGCAAATAAATAACGATCGAGACCAAGCCGGCCCCCAAAAAAGCTGCTACCGGGAGCCACTGGATGCTTACCGTCCCCGCAAAATAGGTAATAAACGCCACTGCCGCAAATGTGGCCCCTCCTGTAATCCCGACAATATCCGGCGAGGCCAGCGGATTGCGGATAATGCCCTGAAGGATCGATCCGGAAACCCCCAGAGCCGCTCCGACCAATACAGCCAGAATAATACGGGGAAGCCTTAACGTCCCAATAATCAGCAAATTCACGGCCGTCCCTTGCCCAAGGATCGTTTTGTACACGTCCGCCAGAGAGGTACCCTTGTTGCCCAGCCCGATACTCATCATCAATACAAATAATAACAATAACGTTAACACGGAGAGCACAATCATCGTTTTCTTCTGTACAAGAAAAGAAAAGTGCCCCGTTTTGCTTCGAAAAACAACCAGCCGCTTCATTGCGAAACCCCTTTCGAGCGAAACCCCTTCCTGGCAATGTAGATAAAAAATGGCACTCCGATTAATGCCGTCATTACTCCGATCGGCAGCTCTCCAGGCATAATCACAAAACGAGCGACGATATCTGCAAGCAGCAACAAGATAGCCCCCAGTACTGCGCTGTAAGGAATAATCCAGCGATAATCAACACCCACCAGAAAGCGGGCAATGTGCGGAATAACAAGACCTACAAAGCCGATGGAACCGGCAACCGCAACAGAGCTGCCCGCCAATAAAATGACCGTAACAGCAATCGATATTTTCACAAGGCCTGTTCTTTGCCCCAATCCTTTGGCAATATCCTCTCCCGAAGAAAGAATGTTGACAGGCTGTGCCAGTACCAACGCGGCGATCCCGGCGAAAATCATGTACGGCAAGACCGGAATTAACCCCTCGGCCGATTTGCCTGCGACAGAACCGGCTAACCAAAACATCACATTTTGCAAGCCCGTTTCATTGACAACCAGCATCCCTTGAGTAAAAGAAGTAAACAAGGCTGTCATCGCCGCGCCGGCTAGTACGATTTTAATCGGAGTCATGCCGTCCCGACCCAGAGAACCGAGGTAATAAACGGTCAAAGCGGCAATACCCGCTCCAAAAAAGGCGACCCATACCAATTGATCCAGGGAAGAGACCGGGAGAAAGGCTAACGCCATTACCACAAAAAAAACGGCACCCGAATTAATGCCGAAAATACTTGGAGAAGCCAAAGGATTCCGGGTCAACGCCTGCATCAGAGCGCCCGCAACGGCTAAATTCCCCCCTATCATAGCGGCAAATAAAGCGCGGGGTAACCGTGTCGTTTGGATAATCACATGTTCGTCCGATGACATATCATAATGGATAAACGACTCGATAGCCGTGAGAAAGCTGATTTTCGTTGTTCCCAGCACGATACTCAGTATAAAAGAAATCACAAGGATTAAAATACCAAACACCAAACCCGAAGCTTTTAAAGATGTCTGGTGTAATAATGGACTCACAAAGACCCTCCTCTTTGAGGTTTCATTCTCTCCACAGCCTTCATGAAACGAAGCGGAATTAAGGAAGAAACTTCTTAGAGGCTGTTGATCCCGTCGTTGTTCAACAGCCTCCTCATCAAAATATGCTATTTTAAACCATAGAATTCATAGAGATCATTTACCATCTCCATAGCCGCTAACGGGCCGGAGCCGTTATTCCATACCGCCGTATCCACCTCGAATACTCTGTTGTTTTGAACGGCTTTTAATTTTTTCCACAGCGGATGCTCGCTCCATGCTTTTCTCAAATCCAGTCGGCCGTCATCTCTTGTCGTACTCGTCTGATCAAATATAATGTCTGCATCCATTTGCGGAATACTTTCCTTTGATGTGAGCTGGACTCCCCATTCCGTTCCCCTCTGGCTGGCTGGCCGGGCGATTCCCAACTCGTCCAAAACGAGAGCTGAAAATCCGGTATAAACAATTCGGGCATGATCTACCCGGAAGTCAACGATGCCGGCTTCCAATTTTAATTTATCGCCCATTTTCTCCTTAAAATCGGCTACCTTCCGATTCCACTCTTCCAGAAATTTTTTCTCTTCATCCTTTTTGTTTAAAGCTTCTGATGTCAGAGTCAACGTATCCTTCCACAAATGAACCTCTTCTGTCATGACTGTTGGCGCGATGGCCGATAATTGCTTATAAATCTTCTCATGGCGTGTCTTGGAAGCGATAATCAAGTCCGGCTGAATTGAAGCCAATTTTTCCAAGTCCGGCTGGTTTTCCGAACCCAGGTTAGTTACCCCTTCCATCTGGGCTCTGATGTAATTGTACCAGGGTTGTTCGATCCAGGATTCAACGGCTCCCACAGGCTTAACTTTCAGCGCCAAGGCAGCGTCCGTAGCCCCTTGAAACAGGGTGACCACGTTTTTAGGCGTGCCTTTAATTTCAGTCGTGCCCATGGCATGTTGAACGACTCTGGCGTCCTGATTTTCGGTTTCTGGTACTTGTGGCGGCTGAGAAGCCTCTCCCCCCTGCTGATTCCCCCCGCAGCCGGCGATCACGAGCATCAATACGAACATCGCCGCCAGCATCAATACTAATTTTTGGCGTCTAACCATTTGTGTACCTCTCCTTTTTCTTGGTGTACCTATTAATGATATTGATTCTTATTCTCATTATAAGGATGTACCACATAATGAACATGGAGATTTTTGATCACTTTTTGGACAATACAGATCTTTCTGCAGCGGCATCTGCCATCAGCAGCTGGTGCATTTTGTCCAGAAATAAATCATGTGACAGAGGATTATAGCTTGTATAAAGATGCTGGCTGTCATACATAAAATAAACTTTTTTGTTCCTGACCGCTTTTAGCGCATGCCATTGTTTGTTGGCATATAACGCGCATACTTCATTCCGGATGGCCTGATCCATATGTGCAGTACCATCGTGCCTGTAGCTGGTTAACAGGATACGATCCGCTTCAAACTCCAACAAATCCTCCAGCAATATCTCCTTATAGTGAGCAATCCCCGATACACCTTTGGGAGCGGCCAACCCTAAATCGCCATAAAGAACCGACCCCATGTTTCGCAGACCATACACGCACATTTTCCCTTCGCCAATGCCAACAATTAAGAAGGTTTCATCTCCTATTTTGCTTTTGATTTGTTTTCGGATCGTGTCCGCTTTCCAATCGTAACGCTCCAGCCAATCGTTTGCTTCCTTTTCTTTGCCGACGATCTTTGCTATCGTCTGAAAATGAACTCTCCAGTCTTTGGAAAAATGAAGCGTTATCGTCGGTGCGATTTGATTAAATATTCTCTCCTTCGGTGATTTTTCCACTTGGCGGGAACCGCTCGCCACAATTAAGTCCGGCTTGGCGGTCATCAGTCTTTCCAAATCGGGATTGAAGTGGCCGACGGCTATGGTGTTGCGCAACCGGGTAGTGATGGGGTAAGCGTTATTGATGATAGCGGCATAAGGCTCGATGTCCAGCGCAATCAAATGACCTGTAGTTTGATGATTAAGCGAAGCAATTTTACCGGAATATTTGATTTTTTTCACATAATTCATCGGCGAGCAGCCTGTTTCTGCCTTAAACTTGCGGCTGAAATAAAATTCATCGCTAAAGCCGACGCTTTGGGCAATCGAACGAAACGATTCGCCGGACTGGACCAGCAATTGCTTGGCTTGATTAATCCGGATTTCAGTCAAAACTTTCATCGGACTTTTTTTAACCTGTTTTTTGAAGGCCCGCGAGAAATAATCCGCACTCAAACCTGTCATTTCAGCAAGCTTTTCCCGGGTTATGTTTAAAGGATAGTACTGTTCCATATAATCTAATGTAAGACGAATCGCTTGCTGCAAATCCGACTTCTCTTCCTGAATGGTATCCTTGAATAGCGTGATGATCATTTCTTGAAACATAATATTCGCTTTCATGGCATCCCAGCTATTGTCACTACGATGTTTTGTCTCCATCTTATGAACCATGTCGATCAGAAACTGAAAATGCGAAGCAAACAGTTCATCCGGACATTTCAATTCCGCAAGAACGAAATGCCCCCGGCCCGCAGGCCGCAGCGCATAAAACCGTATGTAATAATAATCCGCCTGCTCATTTTGAATGAACAGTTTGACATAGGTGCCGGGAGATACGATAAAAATCTTCTGCCGCTGCAAGGAATAGCTCCGTCCGTCGATGACAATGCTTCCTTCGGCTTCCTTAAAAAGCAGCATGCCGTACAACGAATGATCATGTTGAAATATGGACTCATTCGAGTTTACGTGTTGAATATCTTCCAGTCTAAACTGGCAAGCAGCGAGCTGCATTGAAAGATGTGAGCCGTTGTCCATTTGTACTCGTCCTTTTTCGTGAATAATAATCATTCTCATTATATATGATTTCGACAAATCTTTCCCGATTTCCTTGTTCGGATCCGTTTTTTATTATTCCTTCAGAACGGCTGCATCGGCAACGATTTTTCTTGCAACCGTCAGGTTGATCAGCAAGAGAACGGCGGAAAAATAAAAATCATCGGCAAACCAAAATAAGACGCGACCACTCCCATCCCCATGGACCCTACCATACCTCCCGGAAAGAAACAAGGCACAATTGGAATAGCTGAATGTACGGCTTTCCATGCCATTCGGCGCATAGCGACGAATCAGGACATGGATGGAAGGGGTCATGCCGCCAAGGAACACACCCGTACAGAATCGCAGCACAATGAGCTGCCATAATTCCTGAACGATGCTTGGCACGGATGAGCATTAATTTACGTCCATACCGGTCTCCAAGCTTTCCCCATACCAATGAAAAAATAAAAGTGGTCAGCAGGTTTGCCCCGAAAATAAGGCCCGACCATATACGGACTTCTTCAGTGTCAGTGAGTCCTAATTGCTACAAATGCTTCACCTTTGGACAGTTTGAACAGTAGCCTTCGTCAGGAGAAACTTTATAGTAGAAACAGCATGTCTTTCGCATACGAACCGGTTGAACTGCAGAAGAAATCGTACATGCAGGATAGTAATACCTTGCCATTGGATTATCCGTTTCCCCGAATAAGATCCCGGGCGCTGTACTAATCAGATATTTGAAATCCTCCTGTATGCGCTTGTTTTCCTGTAAGTCGGACCCTTCCCCCATTCGTTTCTCATAGAGCGAATATAAACGAACAGCCGTATTTTCCCATAAAATAGCCATTGGAATATCGGCGGCTTCCGAAATGGAACGCCACAGTTTTGCCAAATGCCCCGCGAACAGATTTCTTATCGTTTCATCGCGCCATTCATCCCGCTTCCCTGCCGCGGGTTCGTTCACCTGCAAATCTGGCGCGCATAGACGGGCAGACCACGATTTTTTGAGCGTTGCGGACGATTCAAGAAGGCTGCTTTCAATAGATAAATCCAATCCTTTATTATACATCGTCATAGCGTATAACCCGGGAGCAAGGGTTAAAAAAGCATACCTCTTGGCGAATTGCGAGGCGGTAATCATTCTTGACGGAGACTGGAGAACCATAGTTAATTCATCCAAGTAGGACGCACATTTTTCACCGTCAAGCAAATCGACGATTCGGATCGAACTCGTGGAATGGGGCGACTGCTCTATGGAAAAATAAAAATTTTTTATTACGTATTCCAATTCCCCCACTTCAAGCCGGGACTGCGTTTTCACCTGATTTCCTCCCTATGTCACGCTGCTTCGCATGGAGCGGATTCACAGCCGTGCCGTTGGTCATGATACTGATTATTATTATTAATGCAAAAAAAATGATTGAACATGGACATTTGCGCCCGATTTTTGGAATAATAGGACATTAGTACCCCGGCAGTTTCTTGATGGTTTCAGTTAAAGCATGCAAAAGCACCGGACGCGCCCTATAAAGGGCCGTCCGGTGCTTCAGTTCCCGGGTATTGAATGGGTGAATACTATGCAAAGCCCGCAAGGTTACGGAAGCAATTTCAGCTCCGCCCAGTGCGGATGTGCTTCAAGACGCCGTTCCATGTCACGGAATGCCTGGAGCGAGCGGCTCAGCTTCAAGTAGGCGTCGCCCCCTTCGCTCCAGCCCTGAAAGCCGATCATCCCATCATAACCAATCCTTTTCAGCTGTCCAAGCAGTGCGAAATTGTCCAGCTCGCCTTCATCCAACGGCTCGATCGTCGCAACGTTGCCAAAACCGTGCGGATTCCGGCGGCTGCCGGACAGGTTCACTTGCTTCAGATACGGCGCCACCTCATCCAGTATGCCCGCCAGGTTGCTCCCGTCGACGGCGTACCAGTGGTAGCCGCAGAACACGATACCCAAACGGGGATGGCTCAACCGTTTGCACAGCCGCACCGCATCTTCGTGGCGTTCGACCCAGAAGGAAAGGTGCGTATACAGCAGGATATCGATGTTTCTCCGCTCGCAAATCTCGAGCGCTTTTTCCAGCCACTTCACCACGGCGTCGTCACCCGCCGGATCCGAAGGGCGCAGATGGCTTCCTGCGGACTGGATCGCCAGCTCGACCGTCGAACATCCTTCAAGCGTCTCCAGCATCTTCAGAATGCCTTCGTTTCTCGGATGGCTCTCGCCTAAAGAGAGATCCAAGACGACGTACACACCGGCCACGTCCAGCCCGTATTTCCCTTTGACGCTGCCGAGCTTCGCCGCATCCCGCCACCGCTCTCCGTGCCAGATGGACAAATGCATCGCATCGTACCCGATCTCTTTGAGCATCTCGCATCGGGTTTCAAAGCTGTAAATTCCCATGGAGTTGTAAAAAGAAAAATCCATTGCATAAACACGGTAAGCCATTCGTTGCCTGCTCCTCCTTTTCGGTAAATCAATCCTGGGGATTGAATACGTCAGCCTTTTTGCTATTGCGTGACCGAATCGCTGTAGGTTTGCCCTAACTCATACGCGCGTTGTAACAAACTCTCGTAATGCTTGTTGATTTCATCCTCGCTTTCCATCTCTTCAGCCAGCGTGTTATAGAAAAACGCCACTTCCGACTGAGAGATGCCCGTATATCCTGCCAGACCGACATTCAAATATTGGGATATCATCGTATCGAAGCTTCGTTTTTTTAAGCTTGCTTCGGTCTCCCCGACAAGCGGAATCCACAATACTTTTTTGTGTGGCAGGCGTGCTCCTCCATAAGCAAAACCATAGTTCCATGTACGGTCTATATAGCCTTTCGTAATCGCCGGCAAGGAATACCACCAAACCGGAAAGATGAACGCGAGTCCTTCGTTTCTTTTCAGCCTTTCCATTTCAGCTTGCACACGAGCGGAATAGCTCTTTCGTGGGTTATCCCAATCAGGTTCATCTTTTTCAAAGACGAGCGGATGAAATTCTTCCCCGTACAGATCCGCCATCTCCACTTCATGTCCGGCATCGGTGAGTCCTTGAACAAAACGTTCGGCAACGGAAAATGTAAGAGATTCCCTTCTGGGATGCGAAACGATCGTCAGCACTTTCATATCAGTCACTCCCCGACAGATTTTGGTGAAACGGACCGGTCGCGCGGCTAACGGGACCGGGGCTTTCCTGTTCACGAATTTTCCTGCTGCTTACCGGTTATTGCGGGAAAATGCGGAAGGACTTCTTCTCCCAATTCTTCAATGACTTCTTCAACCGGCCGGTGCCCATATTTCAAGTTGATAATCACATGATTGACACCGACGCTTTTAAGAAACTGAATAAATTCAATCAGCGGATTGCGTCCGATACGGAATCCTAGATGGATGGGGACCGGTCTATGATTCGGATCCTCCATCAAATCGATATATAAGGACTGGCTGAACGGTTTAAACTGATCGGTGTAGGAACGCCAATTTTTGATCAGTTCCGCTTGGAACTGCACGTTTCGCGGATAATACATCCAGCCGTCGCCATTTTGGGCAATCCATTCGACGGACTGTGAGCTGTGGCCGGTTACCAGCACCGGGATATCCGAAAGACGCGGTTTGGGCAAAAGGTCTCCGAGCGACATTTCGACGCGCTGCGTCCGGATCGCCGGGAAGTTCTCCCCCCACACTTTTCTCATGACGGAAAGGGCTTCTTGAAACAACGGGCCCCGCTCTTCGAAATCAACGGAGAAGGCCGGGAATTCTATAGGACGATCCCCGGTCGCCACCCCGAGAACCAGGCGTTCGCCGGATATGTGATCAACGGAAGCGGCTGCTTTAGCCACATGCAAGGGGTGACGCAAGGTGAGAATAACGCTTGCGGTGCCCAAAGCGATGTTTTGGGTATGGGCGGCGATATACCCTAAATAAACCCAGGGATCATACATTTGGCCCACATCCCCAAAATGAGGGTCATACATCGGAACATCCCTGACGAACAGCGCGGCAAAATTGAGCTCCTCCGCTCTTTTGGCCAGTTTCATTTGCTTTTCTATGTTCATCTCCGGAATACTGCCTGCGTATGATTCCAAAGGAAAGAACAATCCGAGAGTCAAATGGTTTTCTTTAAACATGCGTGAAAATCCTTTATGATTTTCAAACTTGTTCATATTCGTACCTCCTAATCATTAATTATAGATATCTATAAATATCGATATAATAATAAAATAAAAATCCATATCCTGCAACCATAAAGAAAGTGGAAAACAAAAAATTTGATTACAATTCTTTGTTTATCCCTTCCAACACTTTTTTGATATTTTCCTCATCCCTTTTATAATAAGTAAATTGCCCAATACGCTTTGCTTTTATCAATCCGGCGTTCTGCAGCATGGACAAGTAAAGGGACACCGTGGATTGCGACAATCCCACTTTTTTGTGGATGTCGCTCACGCAAACCCCGTCTTCATGAATATCCCCGCTTTGCGGTTTGGGAAAATGAATCTCCGGATCTTTTAACCACTGCAAGATCAGCATTCTCGTTTCATTAGACAAGGCTTTAAATACTTCCAAAAGTTCCATGGCTTCCTCCAGATACATAAAATTTAAACGTATTATTCATATGACTCCAGTTTTCCACTGCATTTTAAGCGAAAACCTGCTGCGTTGACTGAGTTTTTGAATGCTAAAAAACCGGATGGACTCCGATGGATTGGAGAAATCCCGTTATACTCATTCTAACACTACATCCTGACCGAGTGGAATACCATGATTGAAGATTCTATCTTTAAAAAACAAAAAATCCTTGATAATTCAAGGATTTTTTGTTTTATTTATGAAGGTGCCTGAAGGATACGTAATATGATTCAAGGCTTCAAGACGAATTTAATGCTTTCGTCCATATGGTTGTAAAACGTGTTGTACGCGTTGTGCGCTTGATCCAGCGGCACTTTATGCGTGACGATCTCCGACGGATCGAACTCGCCGGCTGTAATTTTTTGAAACAGCATCGGCATGTAATGAATCACGGGGGCCTGTCCCATGGTAAGCTTCACGTTTCGTTCCCAAAGGTTTCCGAACATGAACTGGTTATATTTAGAACCGTATACTCCCGTAATCTGAATCGTGCCGAATTTTCTCACCGCGTTCATTGCGATGTTGAGCGGGCTGAGCGTTCCGCCGACCAGCTTGGCCTTCTGCTCTTCCTCCTCCAATGGCGTCTTCTTGCCGTCCATGCCTACGCAATCGATGACGACATCCGCCCCACCGCTCGTGATTTCTTTGATATGCAGCCCCGTGTCATTGAACTGTTCGAAGTTAAAAATCTCGACGTTGTTTATTTTTTTGGCATAGTTCAGCCGGTATGGAAGATTGTCGACCGCGATGACCCGTTTGGCCCCTTTCATCCAGGCAAATTTTTGCGCCATCAAGCCGACGGGGCCGCAGCCGAGCACCACGACCGTATCCCCCTGCTTCACGCCGCCGTTGTCCACGCTCCAATAGGCTGTCGGCAGCACGTCGGATAGGAACAGCAGCTTCTCATCCTCCAATTCGCATGATTCCGGAATGACGAACGGCATGAAATTGCCATAGGGCACGTAAAGCAATTCGGCTTGTCCGCCCCAATAATTCCCGTAACGTTCGGTGAATCCGAAATAAGCTCCCGTATCCACTTGAGGATTGGGGTTGGAATTGTCGCATTGGCTCTCCATTTCATGCTGGCAGTAAAAACAGCTGCCGCACGAGATATTGAACGGCAGCACGACCCGGTCGCCTTTCTTGACCCTTGTCACATCAGGGCCTACTTCTTCGACGACGCCCATCGGTTCATGTCCGACCACGTATCCGGGTTGGGCCTGAATCGCCCCCTGGTAAATATGGAGATCGGAACCGCATATGGCAGTCGAGGTGATCCGGACGATGATCCCGTCTTTTTTCTGAATTGTCGGATCGGCAACCTGTTTCACCTGCATATTCTTTACACCTTCATAAGTTACAGCCTTCATCGTCGCCCTCCTGTTTATGGCATCCTTTGTTTTGCACACTGCACATATCTTGCACCCGGAGAAGACGGATTATACGCTGCAGGGTAACGGAACGCAATGACAACAAAGGATAACTGTCGACACGGTATTTGCATTTGATATAATAAAATATAAGTAATGGTGAGATGGTCAGAACATACAATCCATCATTCTCTGTTTATACCGGGAGACCGGCCAGTGCTCCCGCTCCCACTCATTCTTATTATTTAACGGCTAACGTTATGGAGGTATGGACTTGAATGAAAAAAATCCGCGCTTGATCCAATCGGTTAAGCGAGCCCTTGATATTATTAATTGTTTCGATTCTTTAAACGTTCAATTATCCCTGAGCGAAATCAGTGAAAAGCTTCATTTGAATATCAGCACGGTTTATGGCATCATTAACACCCTTTGCGCCTATTCCTACATTGATAAAAATCCCAACAACGGCAAATATAAATTGGGGCTGGAATTTCTGCTCAAGGCGAATCTGGTTTCGGAAAGCCTTGATCTTAAAGAAATCGGATATCCCTACTTGACCGAATTGACCAAAAAATATCATGAAACGACCCACTTGTATGTTTATCAGAATAAGCAAATTTTCTGTGTGGGCAAGGTAGAATCGCCAAGCAATTACTTTATTATCAGCTCAAGAGCCGGCAGCAAGCTTCCGATGCATGCTTCGGCGTCGGGTAAAGTCTTTCTCGCGAACATGTCCAGTGAGGAACTGGAGGAGTTTTTGGATAAATACAAGTTCACCAAGCTGACTGACAATACAATTACGAATAAGAAGCAGCTAATGAAATGCTTGCAGGAAATCAGGAATCAAGGGTACAGTATTGAAAACGAGGAAATTGAGGAAGGCGCATACAGTATAGCCGCCCCCATCAAAAATTCGACGGGACAGGTTGTCGGCACGATCAGTATTGTCGGTTCCTTAACCCGTATGAAGGAGAACGAAGAAAATATCCGAACTGATCTGCTGAAGGCGGCTTGCTCCATCTCCAGCCAGTTCGGATACCATCAGAAACTTGAATCTTAATTATTCTGCTCTACAGCCAGTTGAAGAAGCGTGTGGTACAGCACCTCCGCACCCGCACGGCAGTCCTCCGGGGAGCTCCATTCCTGCGGGGAATGGCTGATGCCGTCCCGGGAACGTACGAATATCATGCCGATGGGACATAATCCGCCGAATTGCATGCCGTCGTGACCGGCTCCGCTGACAAGTGTCAGCACAGGCAGCCCGGCCCGCTTGCACCCCTCTTCAATGATGGCCCTGATACCGGGAGAGCACGGCGAAGGCGCAACCCTTTGCAGCGTGCTGATCCGAAGCTCGATCCCGGACGCCTGGCAGACCTCATGGGCAAAGGTATGGATAGCTTGTTCGAGCCGGTCCCGCACGGCAAGCTCGATATCTCTCAAATCCAGCGTAAACTCCACCTGCTGGGGAATGACATTAATGCCGCCGGGAATAACGCGCGCTTTTCCGATCGTAGCTACGGCATTTGTGTATTTCTTTGCTTCCTGATAAATATATCCCATTATTTCGGCGGCCGCCTGCATCGGGTCCCTTCTTGCATTCATTGGCGTTGCCCCGGCATGGCCGGCTTCGCCGGTCAAAGTAAACTGCTGCCACAGCGGCCCGGCAATCCCCGATACGACGCCGACGGGTAAGCCTCTGCTTTCCAGAATCTTACCCTGTTCAATATGAAGCTCAACATAAGCCTTGACCTGCTCGGGGCTCCTCGCAGCTTCGGCAATTCGGGCGGGGTCCAGGCCCGCCTCCTGCATCGCTTGCCGAATGGTAATCTGCCGCTCATCGGCATGCTCTAAATGCTCTGCCTGAAGCGTTCCGGCCAAGGCCCGGCTCCCGATCATGCCGAAGCCGAATCTGGCGCCCTCTTCATCGGTAAAGGCAATGACCTCTATCGGATGGGTGGTCGTGATTCCCCGCTCGTTCATTTGCTGCAAGACTTCAATCGACGCCAGGACGCCAAGCGCTCCGTCAAACTTTCCTCCATCGGGAACCGTATCGATATGCGAACCGGTCAAAACAACGGGAGCCAGCGGATCGCGTCCTTCCTTGCGCCCGATGACATTGCCGGCGGCATCCTCACGTACGTCCAGGCCGGCTTCCTTCATATAAGCGATCACCTGATTTTTGGCCTGTCTTTCCGCCTCGGTAAACGAAAACCTTGTCACCCCTCCGCTGTGAGTCTGTCCGCCAATCGCGCTTAGTTCCATCAGCCTTGCCCACAATCGATCGCGAGTCATCCCATGTCATCCTTTCTTCGTATGGTTATGCTCCTCTTCTTTCTGCTTGCCGTCAACCTGATTGTCTTTCATTTGAAAACGGAAATGACAATGCCCTTCCTTTAGAAGATATTTATCGTGTTCCACTTCAAAGTTCGGGTTATACCCTTTGGCTATGGCCGGATCAATCATTTGACAATAAAGGATGCCGTATTCCTCCATGCCGTCCGCCTTCCATTGGTCGCCAAAAGCGCATCTCGTAAAGTTCTGTTCAATCTCCAACGGATGATAGTGTGTCTCATACTCGAATAAATCGCTGCGTCCCATGTCATAATGAGGCAGATAATTATGAATGTCATTCGGCTTTCCGTTCGCAGCCGCCCGGCGGGCGATATCCCGGCCGCGCTCTTCTCCGAAAGCGCGCACCCCTTCACGAACAGCCTCCTTGCCTTCTTCGCCAAAACGGTCGACCACCGCCTTCGAGACATGGGCGAACAGCTTGGCCATTATTGTATATGGGGATACAGGTTCAAGACTTTCATCCTGTTTGCGTTGATCCTTTTCTTTACTCATCGTTGCAGCACCTCATTTAAATTATTATAGAAATTGGGTATAAAAGATAGGGATCAGAGAACGAGATTTGTTCAAATTATCGCTCATTCATTCCTAGATAAACGGATTTAATCATATGATGATCCTTCAATTGATCCGAACTGCCTTCCAAGACGATGTTTCCCGTTTCCATTACATATCCTCTGTCGGCCAGCGCCAGCGCCATTTTGGTATTCTGCTCAACGAGCAGCACCGACACGCCGTTCCGGTTAATCCTTCGGATGGCCCGGAATATTTCCCGAACCAGCAAGGGAGCCAGGCCCATGGAAGGCTCGTCAAGCAGCAGCAGCCGCGGTCTGGCCATCAGCGCACGGGCAATCGAAAGCATCTGCTGTTCTCCGCCGCTCATCGTGCCGGCAAGCTGCTTCTTTCGTTCCGCAAGCCGTGGAAACAGCTGAAAAACCTCCGCCATATCCGCTTTAATTTCTTTGCTTCCTCTTCTGATATATGCCCCGATGCTCAAATTTTCCATTACCGTAAGATCGGCAAAAATCCCTCTTCCCTCAGGAACATGAGATATTCCCGCCTTCACGATAAGGTGCGGCTCCAGACGGGTAATGTCGGTGCCTGCAAACAAAATCCGTCCGCTTCCCGCTCGGACGATGCCCGAGATGCAGCGCAGAACGGATGTTTTCCCCGCTCCGTTAGCCCCGATCAGAGCGACAATTTCCCCTTCACGGACTTCCAGATCCAATTGTTTTACAGCTTGAACATGACCGTGGTTGACCGTTAGCTGCTGAATTTTCAATAATGCGTTATTCCCCGTCAAAGTCATCATCCTCCCCGCCCAAATAGGCGCTGATTACCTTGGGATTTTGTTGTATTTCCTCCGGGGGGCCCTCGGCGATTTTATGCCCGTGATCGAGCACGACGATTTTATCCGCAATATTCATAATAAGACCCATATCATGCTCGATCAGCACCATATCCAGGTTGAAATTTCGGGAGAGGTAGCCGATCTTGTCCGCCAGCTGCTTTTTCTCCGGCCCATTCATACCGGCGGCAGGCTCGTCAAGCAGCAGCACCTTGCAGCCTGTAGCCATGGCACGCGCAATTTCCAATAGTCTCTGCTCCCCGTAGGGCAAATTGCCGGCCCATTCGTCCAGCTTGCGATGAAGCCCCACCACCTCAAGCAGATCGATACACTCCCGGGCTATGGCGTCGCGCCGGCGTCTTCCCTTGCCGAACAGAAACAGGGAGCCCAGAATGCTTTCCGAATTGCAATCCGGATGAGCCACCAGCACATTTTCCAGCACGGTCATGTTTTTGATCAGCCGGGTGTTCTGAAAGGTGCGTGCGATTCCCAATCGAGCCCGGTCAAACGGCTCCAGCTTCGTAATATTTTGACCCATGTAATGTATCGTACCTGACGTAGGCTTATAAACTCCCGTCAGCAGATTGAAAAGTGTCGTTTTCCCCGCCCCGTTCGGACCGATCAGCGCAACAATCTCACCGCTGTTCACACTAAGGTCGATTTCGTTGAGTGCTACCAAACCGCCGAACTTAACGGATACTTTTTCGAGACTTAGCAATTTGGCCATGTGGCTGATCACCTTTCTGCGAACTGTAGAAATTGATTGTACGGTGCTTCTCGCCCCAGAAACCCGAAGGCTTGAAAATCATCATGAGAACAATGGCCAGGCCAAGCAGCATCATCCTGTAGTCATCGACATAACGAAGCAGCTCCGGCGCCAGCACCAGAATGACCGCACCCAGAATCGATCCGGGAATGCTTGCAGCGCCGCCCAGAATAACCATAGCCAAAATATTCACCGAATCCAGGTAACGGAATGTATCCGGGCTGATAAAGGTAATATACGAGGCCCAGAACGCGCCGGCCGCGCCGGCAAAAAATCCGCCCAGCGTAAAGGCAAGCAGCTTGTATTTCACGGGTCTGATCCCGATGGATTTCGCCAAAGTCTCATCTTCGCGAATCGTCAGAAGATTGAGTCCGATTCCCGAATGAACCACTCGATGAATCACATAGATTGTGATCATGAGCATGACTAAAATAAGATAATAATAATCGGTTTTATCGGTGAACGAGTAACCGAACAAACGGGGGGCGGGAATTCCTGGAATCCCCATCGGTCCCCTGGTCACTTCGACCCAGTTTACAAATATCAGACGGACAATTTCGCCGAATCCAAGGGTTACAATCGCGAGATAGTCTCCTCTGAGACGGATGACCGGCAATCCGAGCAGAAAGCCGAACAGTCCGGCTATGATCGCTGCGGCAGGAAGCGCCAGCCAGAACGAAAGCTGAAAGTGAATCATTAACAGCGCCGCTGAATAAGCGCCGATCCCATAGAATGCGGCATGTCCAAGCGCGAATTGCCCGGCATAACCGATAATCACGTTGAGACTGAGTGAAAGTATGCTAAAAATACCGATCGCGATCGCAATATGAACGAAATAACTGTTTATCTGTTCCAGCAATAAAGGCAGAATAATAAGAAGCGCGGTGACGATGATTTTCCGGTAATTTAATTTGCTCAAGCCATTCACCTACACCTTATTAATTTCTTTCTTTCCAAGGATTCCCGTAGGTCTGATCAGAAGTACAATGATCAGGATGGAAAATGAAATGACGCTCTGGTACGGGGTCGAAATATAAGCGCCGCCCAAATTTTCAATCACCCCAAACAGAATGCCCCCCAGCATCGCCCCGGGAATGCTGCCGATTCCTCCAAGCACCGCAGCGGTGAATGCATTGATTCCTGCCATATATCCCATCGTTGGATAGACCGCATTATAATAAATGCCCACCATGATTCCCGCACATGCAGCAAGCGCGGAACCGATGGCAAAGGCCAGTGTAATCATCCGATTCGTATTGATTCCCATCAGAGAAGCATGTGGAATGCTCATGGACGTGGCCCGCATGGCCGTTCCGGTCTTCGTCTTGGTGACGAACAGGTGCAGGCCTATCATCAAAATCAAAGATAATACAAGAATTAAAATCTGAATTTGAGAAAAGATAATATGGCCTACCGTATACGTTTTGCTGCCGAATGTCGTGGGAAAAGGATGGGTTCCCGTACCCCAGAGCTTCTGCGCCAGACTGATCAGGAAGGTGGAAACCCCGAGTGCGCTGATCAGCGGCACAATGCGATCCGACAAGCGGAGCGGACGATAGGCAACCCGCTCGATGATCATGCCCATTACCGCCGTCGATGCCGCGGAAATCACAAAACTGGGAAATAACGGCATGTTCAGCTGCTCTATCAAAAAAAGCCCCAAAAAGCTGCCGAACATGTAGATATCGCCATGAGCGAAATTCACGATTTTCAGTATGCCATAAACCATCGTATATCCAAGCGCAATCAGCGCATAAATCATTCCAATCGTCAGCCCGTTTACCAGTTGCTGAAGGAGCATGCTAACATCCCTTCCATGCGTTGGAGCAGGAAATATGTCTCAATTCCTGCTCCAAACGTGTTTATATCTTATTGATAAAGCACGAAATGTCCATTTTTAATCGTCAATTTCTCAGGAATGGTCTGGACATCGCCGTTTTCGTCAAACGTCAGTACTCCCGTCGTACCCGGGAAGTCTTTCAGCGTATCCAGATACGTTTTAATGCTCTCCCTGTCAGGGCCGCCTTGCTTAATGGCTTCAATGACTACGGAAGTGGCGTCAAAGGCATATGCGGCATACGTATCCGGCCGTTTGCCGTAAGCGTCCTGATAAGCTTTGTCGAACTTCGTTGCCTGTTCATTATTGCCGCCCGGATAGAAAAATCCGATGAGCTTGAAATTCTCTACTGCCGCCCCACCCAAGTCGAGCAGCGCCTGGGAGTACAAGCTGTCTACACCGATATAGTCTACGGACAGGTTGAGTTTTTGCGCCTGCGAGGCAATCAGGGCCGCTTCGTTATAAAAACCGCCGATAAAAATAGCGTCCGGCTTTTTCTCCTTGATTTTGGTAAGAATCGTGCTGAACTCTTTGGCCCCCGGAAGATAGGACTCGGCCGCAACGATTTCAATACCGTTCTCCCGTGCCGATTTCTGATAAACATCCAGCAGCCCCAAGCCAAAGTCGGACTGCTCATAGATGAGCGCTACCTTTTGGTATCCCAGTTCCTTCGACCATTTTGCCAAAAAGGATGCCTGGAAAGCGTCAGTCGTGATCACACGGAATGTGTAATCTCCCGCATTCGTTACGCCGGGAGCGCTCGAAGACGGCGAAATTTCCACGATTTTGTTCTGGTTGTAAACCGGCGCTGCAGCTAGCGTCGCCGAACTGTTAAAATGCCCTACGACTGCCAAAATGTCTTTATTTGATGAAAATTTGTTGGCCACGTTTACTGCTTCACTAGGATCGCCCTTGTCATCCTCGATCACAATCTTCACTTGCTTTCCGTCGATTCCGCCGGCCTCGTTAATTTGCTTGGCAGCCAGCTCGGCCCCGTTCTTAAACGCCTCCCCGTACTGCGCTTGCGTGCCGGAAATCGGAGCCGAGAGGCCGATTTGAATCGTTCCGCCCGCATTGGCACCCCCATCCTTGGCTGCGCAGCCCGCCGTAAAAACCATCATTGTTGCTAAAGCAGCGGTAATGAAAAAACGTCTCTTCATCCCAATGTCCTCCCAAACATGAATTATTCCTATAAGGTTAGTAGTATTTTCATTATAATTCGTTTTGCTGAAAAATCAACACATTTTTTTAATATTATCAAAATCATTTTGATATTGTCAAAGTAAGTTCAAAAATACGCAAAACATAAGAAGCGCCGGTGATGGTTATTCATCTCCTGACTTCCGCTTGTCTTGTGGAAGCGGCAGTATGCGAACGGAACAGTTTCCTCCGTTGGCACCTGCCAGGAGATCTCCGTTTTCCGGGGTTCCGTCTTTAAAGCAAGTACGCGAGGCCCTCTTGATTCCGGTCGGTACCATACAAAAAAACTCAGAACTGGTTTTACTCAGCTCTGAGTTTATTGTCAGGCAAAATTGCTTTGTTCATGCGTGTTCCGCCCGCTGCCGGATGGACTTCCGTTTTTTTTCAAAAGACGATAAGCGCTTGCACACATCCTTTATCTCCACATGTTCGTACATCGGCCGCACTCCACACAGGCATACAAGTCAAGCAGCTGCCCCTTGGTAAAGTGTTCAATCTTGCCCACCCCGAATTCCTCTGCGGTTTCATCGGAAAAATCCAGCTTACACGGCCTGCCGGGAGGGCCCGTGCCCGATAATACGATATCGAAGGGCACGAACAGCAAATGGGCGCGCTTCGACTGCGGCACATAGAGCAGAAAAGCAAGCAGAATCAGGAGATGCAGCCACCAGCAAACGTAAACCAGCCAATAGGCCGCTTGCCGGCCTGTCCCCGCCGACAAAAGCGACAGCAGCGAGGAAATCGGACTGAACTCCGATGGCGGCTTTCCCCCTGCTTCAACCGGGGCAGCTTTTCGCCAAACCGTCTGTACGCCGCATACCCAACCGATAGTATGATCATCTACCGCCTGCATCCTGCGCCGCATAACGCATCAGGCCTCCCGGATTACGGGATTTCTCAATGCTTCAAAGCCGTCGATCCGGCATTCCGCCACATCCCCTTCCCGGATCGCGACCGAGCCGGGAGTGCCGGTCATGATGACATCGCCCGGCAGCAGCGTCATCATCTTGGAGAAATAAGATACGATAAACCATGGAGAATAGATCATATTCGCAATGGTATTGCGGTGCACGACCTGTCCATTAAGCCCGGTTTCCACCGTCAGCTTCTCCAGCCCGGGCAGCTCATCGGGCGTGATCAGGAACGGTCCGAAGCTGAAAAACGTATCGAAGTATTTTGACCTGCCGAGAAAACGGGGATTCCGGGCATGAATATCCTGGGCTGTCATATCGAGTGTTGTCGTAAACCCTGCCGTAACGAAAGGCGCTTCGGCCTCCCCGATGTTTTTGCACGTTTTCCCGATGACGATGCCAAGCTCCGCTTCAGCGGTGACCCGCTCCGACTGGCCGGGAAGCACGATCGCTTCGCCGGCTCCGATCAAGCTCGTATCCGGCTTGATAAAGCAAATCGGCTCTTGCTCCGGAGGCGTGGCGTTCAATTCCTCCGCTTTTGCGATATAATTCATTCCGATCCCGCAGATTTTACGCGGAAACCGGTAAAGCGGAGCATACTCGTCATACCTGCAGGACCGGGGCTCCCACCGGCTTAACAGCTCGCGGCCCTCCCGATCGTACCAGCGCTTCAGATCGCTAAACTGACCGCGCCGCAGCAGTTCATGCAATTCCGTACTCCATTCCGTGGACAGCGCGCGATTGATTGTGCGAAGCAGGACCGGTCCGGAATCGGCTACGATTGCCGCTTCTTCGACGGCACCTGTTTTTAACGAAACGAGCTTCACCGCTTCACCGCTTTCTCTGAGCTTTTCTTGACCTCGGATATTTCGAACGCGCATAATTCCGCCAGCGCCTGGGCTAATATATCGGTGATCCTCTCCTGAATAATCCGGCCTTTCTCCGCCGTTGCCTTCGTAGCGTCGCCGCAAATGCCGCTTGCGGAAATATCGGCCATTTTCCAGGCAAATCGAATTTTCCCTTCCAGCGTCAGGAACTCCAGGCAGGACAAATCGGGAAATTCCCTGACAGCAAACTGGTCCTGAACCCAGTTCGGTTTGATCGCCTTCACGATGGATGTTTCGTAATCGCCGCCATGAATGCCGTATTCCAGCTCTTCGGGTGAAATCAAACCCTCCGCGCCTCCCAGACTCCCGGGCGACAAATAAAATACGGTCATGCCGAACTTAATCCTGATTTCCCGGATGGCGACATTCAGCAAATCCACATTTCCGCCGTGCGTATTGAACAAAAGCAGCTTGCGGAACCCGCTGGCATTCAAGCTTTCGGCAATATCCATAATAACGCCCTGAAGCGTTGAGGCCGACAAGGAAATCGTGCCGGGAAGGCCGAAATGTTCGTTGCTTTTCCCATAGGATACCGGGGGAAGCAGCCAAACCGCCGTTTCCTCGTTCAATTTCTCCAACGCCCGGGTCAATGTCGCTTCCCCGATCAGCGTATCCGTCATTACCGGCAAATGGGGTCCGTGCTGCTCCACAGCCCCGACCGGCAAAATGACCAGCGCCTGCTCTTTCGGCAGCTCCTTCACCTGCTTGCTCGTCAACCGCGGCAAAAACCGTTCTTCCCACGCCGCACCTTCATATCTCGTAAACATAAGGCATTCTTCCTTCATAATGGATTTTGTCAAAGGATCGCAGCCGTTTCCGGAAAAGCCTTCAATAACTTCTCATGAATCCATCTTAGCAGTTTCCGGTCCTGCCGGTACCCGGCAATGACAGACAATCCTATCGGCAAACCTTCAGCTCCTGCAATCGGAATCGTCACCTGAGGCATGCCGGTCAATCCCGCCACACAGGACAGCTGCATGACGCGCGAACGCGTTCGTTCGATTTCTGTTCCCGCCAATCCCCGTTTGGGAGCTGGGCCGGGAGCTGTCGGTATGACCAGCAGCCCGTCGCTGCCCAGCAGCGTATCCATATATTCGCAAATTCGCTGCCGCACCGTCTTTTTGTTTTCAAATTCGGCTTTTCCGAGCGAGCTCGCCCAAGCAAAACGCTCGGCGATGTCCGGGCCAAACACCGGCTTTTCCCTCTGAATCCATTCGCCATGCGCGCTCCAGATTTCGTAGCCTTGAATGGTCCGGAACGTGTTCACCCACTCGTCAAGCCCCTGCGGCGCAATATCGATCCATGCGCTTTTGCCGGTCAACTGCTGAAAATAAGGCAACCATTTCATTAGAATCATCCGGCAATCTTCCTGAACAATATCCCATGCGTCCGTGCCGAAATGAACCTGCCGAAATTCACCCGATTCCGCTTCTGCGCTTTCGATTAACGCGCTTCCGACATCCCATAGCGTTTTGGAATCTCTGGCCATCCAGCCGACCGTATCAAAGCTTTGGGCCAAAGGAATAACCCCTTCGACCGGAACCAGACCGTGTGTGGGCCGGATTCCATAAATGCCGCAGTAAGCGGAAGGAATGCGGACCGAACCGCCCGTATCGGTTCCCAGCGCAAAATCGGCCAGTCCGGCGGATACGGCTACTGCCGAGCCGCTCGACGAGCCGCCGGGAATCCGATCGGGATCTTTGGGATTCACCGGTGTGCCGTAATGGAAATTTTCCCCATTCAGACTGAACATCAGCTCATCCGTCTGTGTCGTTCCCCTCAGCCTGGCCCCTTGTTTCAACAAAAGCTCGATGGCGGCCGCATGTTTCAAAGCCGGCTTATGCGTCCGAAACCAATCCGGATTTCCAGCCGTATTTGTGTTTCCTTTCACTTCAAAGACATCTTTCACAGAAAATGTCAAACCCTGCAATCGTCCTTCCCCAACCGGTTCGATCGTCAAATCTTCCCGAACGTAGGCGTTCCATTCGCGGTGCATCGGCTTTCCTCCATTCGTCCACATTTGACCGTACTTCCGACGATCCGCTTCTTTCTTAAAAAGGCAGATAAATGTTTGTCAACGGCTGCGCACCGCTTACGGTTTTTTCAAAAATTCGATCGTAAATGCTTTCGAAACATCCTGTTTCTCCTTCAGGCCCTTAATCTCCAGCAGTTGATCCTGCACGGCGTTCCAGCGCTCCATCGTCATATAGCCGATGCCGTTCGCCTTCGTTTCCTCGTTCAAAATAAACTCTTTCTGCTGCTCCGCTTCATAATTCATCGCTTCGACCGTCATATCCTTGTTGTAGGTTTGGATAAACGGGTTCACGCTCTTGTAATTTTCCAAATAGTGGCTCCAGCCCTTTTGGGTGGCTTGAACGACGGCTTTTACAATATCCGGGTGCCGCTTCAAATAATCCTCCGTCGTAAAGAGAACGTCGCAATAGTTGGCATAGCCGGAATCGGCTATTTTCAGGTATTTTACCTTTACCCCCTGCTGGGACAGCGCGTACGGCTCATTGGTGAGGTATCCCTGATTCAGGGAGCCTTTGGTTTGGATAAAATTGACCAATTGCCCGGTGTAGGCCATCTCGTTCACGTTCTTCAAATTGTACTTGCTCTTGATGTATTCCCAGTACAGCACGCCGGGCTGCATAAACACCGTCCGGCCTTCCAGGTCCTCAAAGCCGTTCAGGTTGTCGTCTTCGTGATAAATCAGCACCTGGGGAGTATGCTGAAAGGAGGCCAGCAATCCGACAACAGGGATTCCCTCTTCCCGCGCCCGCAAAATGTCATCGGCGTACGAAATGCCGAAATCGGCTTTTCCCGAAGCGACCAGCTGCATCCCGGATATTTGCGGACCGCCGGGCTGAATCGTCAGATCGACGCCCAGCTCTTTGTAATATCCCTGCTGAAGAGCGGAAAAGTACCCTCCGTCCTCCCCTTTGGCATACCAACCCTCGATCAGCCGCGCCTTTTGAAGAACTGGTTCTTTGCCTGCATCCGTCTGTTGGTTCTTCCCGTCCGGGGACGGGACGTTACCGGTGCTTGCCGGCGGACCGGAAGAACAACCGGAAATCAAAACGGTCACGGCTATAAGCGCCAGCAGCACCATCTTCGGCCTTATCATCATAAGCATCCTCCTGCTCCTGATCTATCTGCGATCGGCGCTGTTGATTATATTCCGCTTCCCTCGATGACGCGCAGATCCTCTTCGTCCAGACTGGCAGCCGGACCGGATTTGATCAAATTGGAAAATTGTTCGTCCGGAATCATCGTCGTTAATACATACAGCCGGCCTTTTCCTGTATTGTGGACTTCGTGATTGTTTCCAGGCGGAACGATGAAAAAAGACCCCGTCCGGACAGGTATTTTCGTATCGCCGACCACCGCTGTCCCTTCCCCGGCAAGCACGTAAAAATATTCGTGCGCCGCAGCATGTTCATTCGGCGGCGTCTTCCCGCCCTCATCGAATATTTCCAGAACCGACACGAACGGCGCCTGCTCCCCGTCGCACAGAAGCACAAATTTATTAGAATCTTTCTCCGAGATTTTGTGAACCGGGCATTCCGTATAGTTTCCGGCAACCCATCCTTTTAATGACATCGTACAAGTCCCTCCCAGACCGAATCATATTTTTGCAATCAAACGCATACTTCCCTCCAATGCGTTTTGGCACTTCCCTACCGCTGCAAAGCTTCCAAAACCGCAGCCGAGGTTGTCACAAACCCGTAGCACTGCTTGATGTTGTAAAGGGTCGCTTCGACGCAAAACGCAGGTGAATTGGTGGCGCAGCAATCTTCGAGCAGGATGCTGTCATAACCGGAGTTGACCGCATCCTGCAAGGTCGCCATCACGCATTGATCTAGATTTACACCGGCAAACAACACGGTGCGGATTTGCAGGTTGCGCAAAATGCTGTCCAACGGCGTATCCCAAAACCCGCTCATTCTGTATTTGTCCACGTAAATATCCGACGGTTCCGTCTGCAGCCCGGAAACGATCGCCGCTCCCCAGCTTTCCTTCTCCAGAACGCGGGATTGATTATTCGGCAGCGGCTCCCCGATGCCGATTCCTTCGCCGGTCATGTTATACACGTGCAGAATAGACGGGCTTAGATTGGCTTTGTCCGGCCTGTTTCCCCAATTCAGCCAAATGACGGGCACTCCCGCTTGGCGAAGTGCGGGCAGCGCGCGGTTTAAAGGTCCGATGGGCTGCTGCAGCGCCTTGTAATCCGCTCCGATATAGTCCAGCCAACCATTTTCCGAACAAAAATCGTTCTGCATATCGACGACAATGATCGCCGTATGCTGCAAATCAAAGGTAATCCGCTGCGGCTGGGCCGGAATGGAAAGCGCAACCGGCTGCCTTTCTTCTCTTCGCAAATCCGCATGAGCGGTTGAAACCGACCAATGGTTTCGTTGATTTCCAATGCAGTACATCAAATCACCCGGCTTTTTCATAAATTCGGAAGCGCGATAAATGAAGCCATTCCCGACTGGCTGCCAACAGCAACCGTAGCGATGCGCAGCGATTCCGCGCCTGCACGGTGCAGATCGGCATCAGTATGATTGGGATGTCTTGCAAATAAGGGAAATCCGCTGCCGGTCAGCTCCAGGCGGATCGAGCTGCCCCGGTTCAGGTGCAGCGCGCACGGCCGCAGCGAAATTTCCGCCTTCCCCCAGCCTTCTACCTGTTCGCGGGATAGTTCGGTGCGGCCTACCGTCAGGAAGCGCGCGGTTCCGTCCGGCAAAACGACGGAAAGCGTGGCGACCAGGTCGGTCGGGCCCCCCAATGTCTGGAAATATATTGTTGCTTTCGGCGATCCCAAAATATGCAACGGGCTTTCCAACGGCTCGCTGGTATATACGAGGATTTCATACCGGTCCTGCGCCGGACTGCGATCCAGGGGCAGGTAGGATTCCAGGCTCATCGGCAGGCGGGCGTCGTAAACGAAAACATCGGGAACGGACGGCGCGCCCCCGGGTTCCTCCGGCGACAAGCTGCCGCCGCCAAGAGCGCCGTTAGCCGGTTTCTCCCCTCCCTGCAGATACCAAAGGGAGCTTTCGGCGGCCGGCTGCATCAGCGAAGTCCGATCCGAATGGCGCCAAACGTTGCTTCCCCGTTCAAAATAGCGAATCGCAGGCTCATGAAACAGCTCGGCATCCCGCTTGTCTTTCAGCCAGTAATCAAACCATCTCACCTGCTCCAGGTGAATGTCCCCATCCGCCTGATCCCCATGGTCCACACCACCGGCTTTTCTTCCCCATGGAATATGCGTCCACGGGCCGACGATCAGACGATGAAAGAGCTCCGGGCTTCCCGGTTCCTGCTGCAGCGCTTCGTAGCTTTGCATCGTGCCCATGAGGAAAACGTCGTACCATCCGCCGATTTGCAGAGAGGGAACGGGACGTTCCTTCACCTTCGGCAGCCAGTCGCGTTCAGCCCAGTACGCGTCGTACCCGGAATGCTCGCACCATTCGAAATAAGCGGGGAAATATTTGCGCAACACCGGATGATGTTCCCCGAGGACGGGAAGCTGCCAGATGAGCGCATCCGGGCTGCGCATCATTTGGGTACAATACCGCTCGGCTTCAGAATCGCCCAGTCTCCTGGCGGTATCCCGCGCAAGCTGGTAGGCCCAGGGAAGGTGCTCCCGAATCGCGAACCGCCCATGCGGATAAAACATCCCGTGGTACAAATCGGCAGCGCACATCGCGGGAGCGATCGCCTTCAGATGCGGAGGATGCGCGGACGCCGCCGCCCACTGCGTAGAGCCCTGATAGGAGAAGCCGTACATGCCTACCCGGCCGGTTGAGCCCGGCAGCTTCGCCGCCCACTCCACCGCATCGTAACCGTCCTGTGCTTCATGGATAAAAGGAATGAATTCTCCTTGCGAATCTCCCCTTCCGCGGACATCCTGAATTACAACGATGTATCCGTGCTGCGCGTACCAGAGCGGGTGCGCGTGGCTGACCGTGGAAGCGATCGCCCTTCCGTACGGCTGGCGCATCAGCAGTACGGGATATTCTTTCTCCGGCTCATCCGGCCGGTAAATATCGGCATATAAAACCGTACCGTCCCGCAACGTGCAAGGCTGCTTTCGTTCAACGACGACCCCGCCAAAACAAACTGAAGATCGGCTCATTCTCAACACCCCTGAAATGAAAATTACAATGCTAGATCGTATGGTATCGTCCTGAAGCAAATAAGAAGCCCTTAAGACGGAACCGCCAGCTTCTTCAGGTTTAACAGGCTTAAAGGATCGTTCGAGATCCCACAACCTATCATGCGAATATGACCTTCCTCCTTCTTGCATGTCCCAGATATGCGGATTGGCTACGCCGATTCCGATTTCCTCGCATCTTGCCATCAGCCGGTTTAACCGCTCTTCGTTCTTAAAAAGGATCACCGGGATGCCAAATACCAGCAAGTCGCCGTTGGCCGCTTCTTCCCAGCTTGGAAACGAAACGATCCATTGCGACCAAGGCACTTTCGGTACGAGGGAGATTTGAATGTCCGACACGATGCCGACGGTGCCGTACGTATGCAGATAAAGATGAATGTCCTCTCCGCTTACCGTAAACGTGCGGGGATTGACTTCCATCGTTTTTACCGTCATCGACTGAACCCGGAGAAAAATGGCGATAGTCCTTGGAGTATTTTTCCAGGGAAGGCGCATCCCACAGCAAAATTTGTTCGTTTACCCGCTGTCTCAAACTTTCCTGCCATCCGTTCATCATCGTTTGTCCCCCTTATCTCATTTCCGATTCGTGCCAGGAGCTCAACAGCCATTTGGAAAAAGCATTGATCAGCAAAAAGAACGCGATGCCCAACACGGAAGCGGATAACCCGCAAGCAAATAAATAAGGTGTCTGCAGCCGCGTTGCCGCTACCGTAATCGCATAGCCCAGCCCTCCTTTCCCTCCTCCGATTCCTGCAATATATTCGCCAACGATGGCTCCTACAACCGACAGCGAGCAGGATATTTTCAAACCCGCCATAATGTAAGGAAGAGCCGCCGGAAAACGCAGCCGCCAGATCGTTTGCATCTTCGTCGCGTTATACAGGTAAAACAAATTTTTCATGTTTTGTTCCGTCGAGTTCAATCCGATCAGCGTATTGGACAGAATGGGGAAGAAACTGATCAGGAACGCAATCACTACGATCGCATTCATGCCCGCTCCGAACCAGATGACGATGATCGGCGCCACGGCCACAATCGGAATCGTCTGAAGAATGATCGCATAAGGATATACGCTTCGTTCCACCATCTTGGATAAGGCCAGCAGGACGGCAATAGAGATGCCCAGGATCACGCTGACCACAAATCCGGCCACCGCTTCGGCAAGCGTGGTGCTTACCGACTCCGCCAGATTGAGCCCATTTTCTTTGGCCGCCAAAACAATATCGGTCGGTTTCGGCAAAATATAAGGCGGTATGCCGATCAGTCGGACAATCGCTTCCCAACCTCCCACGAACAAAATAAAGACGGCAAGCGGCGGCAAAACCTTCATGAACCGGCTCATCATCGGGCTTTCCTGAATCACGGTCGTCCGTTTGTCGCCCGGGGGACGGGAACCGGCACGTTTCTTAGCAGCCGGCTGTCCGGATTCTTTCAACATGCCTGCAACCATGTCTTTCATCCTATCGTTCTCCTTTCGTAAGTTGCAACGTCATCTGTTTAATGCTTCAGAACGCCGGAAATCTGGCGCACATAGCTTGCGAATTCCGCCATCGTGCGAAAATCCTCATTGCGCGGGAACGAATAAGGAATATCGATCACATCCGCGATTTTCCCCGGCCGCGGTGTCATCACGATCACCCGTGTGGACAAGAACACCGCTTCAAACACGTTGTGCGTAATAAACAAAACGGTCATTTTTTGATCCTGCCGCCAAATGCTCAGCAGCTCGTCCTGAAGCGTCTGGCGGGTGATTTCGTCGAGCGCGCCGAACGGTTCGTCCATCAACAGCAATTTGGGCCTGGAAATCAGCGCCCGCGCGATCGATACCCGCATTTTCATGCCGCCAGACAACTGGCGAGGCAGCACTTTCATGTAATCCTTCAATCCGACCAGTTCCAAAACCCGCTCGCCTTCTTCCTTGCACTGCTTTTTGGGAATTCCCCGAAGGGTTAGCGGCAGCGTGACATTATCAATCAATTTCGCCCATGGCAAAAGCGTATGTTCCTGAAAGACAAAAGCAATTTCATTCTGCTTGCGGGCTTCCTTGGGTGTGGTCTGAAGAACCGACAGCCTCCCGGAAGTAGGATTGGTCAATCCGGCGATCATGTTGAAAATCGTTGACTTGCCGCAGCCCGAAGGTCCGACGAAGCAAAGAAACTCTCCTTCAACTGCCTTAAGATCGGCATTTTGCACAGCGATCGTGCCGTTCGGATAAACTTTGCCGACATCTTCCAGATGAACTAGGAGCTCACTTTTTCCGGCTTCCCCCTTTGACGGAACGATTGATTTTGTCGTGACCAAAGCCATTCTTCCATCCCCTCCTCCATCAACTCGAATTAGATCATGCCGCCTGTCATGCTTCAAACTTTTTATGTTATATTTTATAACACATTCCAAAGAAGCGAACAATGAAAAACGGGATATGTTGTGTAACTTTACAATAAAACGGACTATATTCGTATTTTTTTACGATCTATTCCGATTTTATGTCTTGTTTAATTACATGAAGAAACCGGACGGCAGCAGCTTCTGTCGACGAAAATAGCCGCCCTTCCTTCCAGCAGGGGGGCGGCTATGGCCTTTCTTTCGGTATTGGAGACGAGCGGAATGATGGGAAATGAAATAGCCCGATCCATCCGGTTTTCATGTCGCTATCGGCACTCGTTGTTCAAAGCGGTTGTGGAGGTTGAATGAGCAGGTCCAACACAAATGCTTTTAAATCCACGATGCGCAAGTACTGCGGCTTTTGATCCGTTCCACATATGATCAAGGGAATGAGCGATTCCGTTTGATGAAGAGAGCCATGGCCTCCGCCGCCCTTATGCTTCGGCGAGCTTCTGTCCGCCAATTCATAACCGGGTTTTGCGGTAACCACCAAAAATTCGCCGGGATGTGAGTTCAAAGCTCCGGATAATCGCTGCAATGCATCAGGGTATTGGCCATACGCCAATGTACCCTCCGAAGCATTGATCTTTACGTCCAGCACCTCGGCATCCTGCTCGACGGTCCATTTTTGCCGATATGGATCGGTCAGCCGCCCGTTCGCTTTAAATGCCAGCTCCTTGAACGAACCGCCCTGAACCGCACGAATCCATTCGTTTTCTTTCCATGCGATAAAATCAATACGCGGATCGGATTTTAATGCGTTGGCCATGTCTCTTAGTGACCGATCTGCTTTAAGCTTATAAACATAAGCCATGGTTTCATTGACAGCAAGGACGATGTCTGTTTCTTGCGATAGGTTTTCTCCAGGACGCAATACATGATCTCCCCGGAAAAAGGCAGGCAGGTCGATAACGGGATCACTTTGGGCAGGCAGGATTTGAGTGGCTCCACTGTCGCCAGCGATGACAAAAATCGCATTTCGCAAGGCTTCTTCCGGTGTACCGAATGTTTGCAGCAATGTAAGAAGCTGCCCGTCGATTTCCTGAATTCCATTACGTTCCGATGGACCTTTCTTATGAATTTTTTGATCTAAATCCGGCAAGTAAACATATAAAAAATCGGGCAATTGATTGGCTTTAATCAAATATTTGGCTGTATCAATGGAATATGGATTGTTTAATCCCATTCGCCGGGTTATCCCGTCCGGGAGTTTTTTAATGCCTTCCAGTGGATTGGACAAAGAGCCTAAGGCTAAAAAATCCGGCCCTTTCACTTGAATTTCCTTTGGCAAAGAGGCTGGTACTTGAATCCAGAGGGGAACGGACAACGTATGGTCGGTGGTTCCGCGATAAATTAAACCGTTAACGGAACCGGACTTGAGCCCATGTCTAGCCAAGTCCTCATAAAGGGTGGGCTGTTGCCGGTTTAAATGACTGCCATTCAAGTGAATTAGTGCATCGGCCAATACCGGATCTATGCCATGCTTGAATACCTCCATAGGCCCGGTACCGTAATTGATCACTTTCTTTTGATCAGACGAATACCAGGTAAGTCCCGGCACATGATGATCATCAGGATAAGTTCCGGTAAGAAGAGAACTATCGATCGTTACAGACATCGTGGGAAAAGAGCTCACCAGGTTTTGATAATATTGCCCATGTTCAATCAGGAATTGAAACGTAGGGAGTTCCTGTTGTTCAATCCCTTTATTTATCGCTTGTGACATTAAAGAATCGATCATCAAAAAGATGATTTTCTTCGCATGTTCTCCTCTGGCCGATTTGACTTGCATGAGATCCTTTTCTTTTGGAATGGAATCCTGCCGCTGGCATCCGAGCATCAGGCTAATGATCAGCAGGAGGAAACACCAGCTTATCTTTTTATACATGACTAACCTTCACCAGCCTTGATCGTAGAATGCTCAAGCTGCTTCCTTCCACCATCCTTGCACCTGCTTTCCAAACCCTATAACCAATATTCACTAAAATAACTTTAACCGTTTCATCCGTTTTTTATCCATCATTTAGAAAGATAAGCATAAAATAACCTCTATCCTAAGCAGCTCCTGCCTGCTTGGATAGAGGCTTTGCGCTATAGGCAATGCCGGCGGCTTCCTCAGCTCTTCGATCTTCTCGCGTTCCTTCGCGCAGTCTCTATATCGGACCACAATTGTTCCACATGCGGGGAAATCGGCTTGAGATAACCCGCGATGATCATAATCCCGAAAGCGAGAATAATGCCGTACATCCCGGCAGTCCAGCCCAGCTCGTCAATAAAATAAGGGTTAAAGATGATTAAATAGACGGATGTCGCCGTACCGATGATCATACAGGCAATGGCACCTTCTTTATTTGCCCTTTTCCAATAAAGGCCTAAAAAAACGACCGGAAAAAACATGATGATGCCTTGATAGGTCAGAATGGCTATAAACACCAGTTTACCAAAATCAACGGCGGCCATCGCCAAGGATAACAGGCATATGATGATCACGGAGATCCGGGTCACTTTCAGAGCCTTTTCGTTCGATATTTGAATATCGATCTGTTTGGCAATATCGTTGGAGATTGCGGTGGCCATGGCTTGAATGATCCCCGAAACGGTAGATATGCTGGTCGCCATAATGAGCACACTCATCAATGCCAGTGGAATAGGGCCCGCCATGCTGGCAATCCACATATAGGCTTCCTCCGGATGATTGCGGGGGTATTCCATGGAATGGATCATGATCCCCAAAAAGACCATAGACGTCCAGAAAATAAAGCCTAACATCGAGGCGATGACCGCCGACTGTTTAATGGCTCTCACATTTTTGGCTGCAAACATTTTATTATAGATCCAGGGCCACATGAATGCACCCAGTCCGCTTACAATGATGATCGAAGTCCAATAGGGCGTGGGAGGAGACCATCCGGGCCCGGGGTAGGTTAACACATCGGGATAGTCCCGTGCAAGCATCTCCATCCCGCTGCGGATGCCGCCGAAAAATTTGTAAATTAACCATAAAGACAGCCCTGTTCCCGCCGCAAACATAAAGAGGCCCTGAACGGCATTGGCTCTAATCACAGATCGCATGCCACCCATGGAAACGTAGATCATCACGGTAAGCACACCGATCAGCATCCCCCAAAAAGGGCTTATTTGCCCCCCGGTAGCGTAGCTGAATATATATCCCTGCGTCACCCATTCCAAAAGCAGCCAAGGCCCGGTAAACAGGACCCCCAAAAACGACATCATGATCCGCAGCATCCCGCTCTGATAACGAAAGCCCATCAGCTCGGCTTGTGTGATTAAATTGTACTTTTTTCCCCAGATATACGTTTTCTCTGACACCAAATACATAATAAATATAGATATCGTTCCGTATATTGCGGTATAAATGCCTATAAATCCGAATCCTACGTTAAATTCGGCCCATGCTGTAAATACGGAGCCGACATACCACGATGAAAATACGGACAATCCAATGGCAAAAGGTCCAAAACTCCTGCTGCCTGTTGTATAGTCGCTGTAATCGTTAATCCCCTGATTTCCCCGATTTATCATAATCATGAGCAATAAAAAGATCAAAATAAAGGCTAGTCCCATCATTCCCTCTTTTATCGTTCCTCGTTATTTTCTTTTGGCATACGCTCAATCTCAACATCCAGATCCCCGCTCCACGCATCGGCGATACACCAAATCAATAATAACAAACACATGCCGGAGATCAACATTAATTGCCAAAACATGGAGAATGGAATGTTAAACACCCAAGGCTGAATACGGTTGGACCAGTCGAACAGAACAGGAAAGCAGCTTAACGAGATAAGAACGAAGAAAGAGAAAGCTATTAAGCCCCTGCTGAATGTATAGGACATCGTTACCTCCCCGTTTCTAAAGTATAACTCTCTTCTATCTATCCGGCGGACATGTCGCTTACGCCACTCATCATGGCACCCGTGTCAACAACGGGAAGCATAATATAGACGGTTGTGCCTTGGTTCACTTCACTCTCTATAAAAATATCCCCATGATGCGCTTCAATCATTTTTTTGGAAATGCTTAACCCGAGCCCGCTTCCCTGGATCTCTTTTTCAACCGACCGCGTTTCTCGATAGTAGGGGACGAACACCTTATCGATATTTTCTTTCTGGATTCCCATTCCGTTGTCTTGCATTTTGATGACGATATCTTTGTTGTTTAAATAAACGGTGATCTTGATATGGATTTTCGGTTGATTGGAGGCATATTTGATCGAGTTATTTAAAATATTGATAAAAACCCGGTAGATCTTCTTGGGATCCACAAACACTAAAGGCAAATGGTCTTCATAGTACGTATTCAGGGTAATATTGGCATGCTCCCCGTCAGAAAACACGGTCTTGAGTGCATGATCCATAATAAATTCAATATTTATCCATTCCTTTTGGAATGTCAGTTCTTCTGCGTCCAATGACGAGAGGTCAAACAACCCTTCAATCAATTGAATGATTTGATTCGTTTGGACGAGAAGTTGATCGATCAGTTCTTTTTTCTGCTCCTGGGGCAAAGCGTATTTGTTCAGAATCTCCAGGAACCCTTTCATCGAAGTCAATGGGGTTTTTAAATCATGGGATACCTGAACGATTAACTCGGAACGTGATTTTTCCGATCTTTTTAGCTTTGAATAGGTTTGCTGAAGCAAGTCGTTGGCTTCCTGCAAATCTCTGGTTCGTTTTTGCACGTTTTCTTCCAATTGATTGGATCGGCTGTGCAGTTCCGTTATCAATTTTTGAATGGTGCTGTCCATATAGTTAAAGGTATGAATGAGCTCTCCTATCTCGTCTGATCTTTTCGTATGCAGAGGATCGATTTCAAATCCTTTGGCTCTTTGGATTAAAGCGGATGTTAATTGTCTGATCGGGGTGGTAAAAAACTCGGAAAAAAAATAGGAAAAAAATAAGATTAACAACATTCCGATAAATAAAAAAAAGCTCATACGTTGGACAAGCTTATATACTTGAGTATCGGCATAATCTTCGGCCTGACCGGCGGCGATGCTCATTAAACGGGATTCAGGGATGAGATAAGCGATAAACCACCCCGCTTTGTCCAGGCTCATATACAGCAGGTGAACCTTCTCGCCAGGCGCATTGACCGTAACATGTCCGCTTTTATGATCGAGTATGGTTGAATGATGTGCCTCAAGAAGGTCAATGTGCACCTCCGGCTCCAAGTCGTTGCGGGCCTTGGCGATCACCGCCCCGTTCGTATCCAGGATATATGCCATGGGCTTATATCCGTAAACCGCAATATCCAAAAGCTCTCCGGCCAGAAGTTCACGCGATGCCTTATCCGTCTTCCCGCCCCATTGTTCATTCAAACGCCGCGTTCTTTCTTCCAGGGAAACGGACGCTTGAAGAATATTATTGGATGAGGTTTCATGAATCATCTTTTTTGTAAGCGCTTTAACCTCAATCAAGAAATAGATGCTGAACAGCACATACGGGATTAAGGATAACAGAGCCGTATACATGAGAATTTTGACAAAAAGGGATCTTCTGATCCATCTTTTGATCCAATTAGTAACGAACAAATTTATACCCCGCTCCTCTTACGGTAACGATATACCTTGGATTCAGGGGATCTTCCTCCACTTTTTTTCGCAAACTGGAAATATGAACGACCACCGTTCTGTGATCACTCAGCGTATCGTTTCCCCAGATTTTATTTAAAAGCTCCTCCATCGTAAACACGCGATTACGGTTTCTGTACAGAAACGTCAGCAAATCGAATTCCTTCATGGTCATATGTATTTTTTTCCCGTCCCGATAAACTTCCCTGGCTTGCGTATCAATCAGTAGATTATCGATGTGAATCCGGAAGTCCTGTTCGAGCGCTTGCTGTCTTTCTTTTTGCAAGATCCGGTTTCTGCGCAAATGCGCCCTCAGCCTGGCTAATAGAACATTGATGTTAAACGGCTTTTCGATATAATCATCCGCTCCCATACTGAGACCCAGGATTTTGTCATTGTCCTCACTCTTGCAGCTCATAAACAAGATGGGACTGGTTGTCAGCATGCGAATTTGTTTGCACACCTCGATGCCGTCCATATCCGGGAGCATGATATCCAGAAGAATAAGAGAGGGATTATTGCTCTTTACTTTTTCAATCGTTTCTATGCCTGAAGAGGTCATGGAATATGAAAGTCCTTCATGATCCAAGCAAATCGAAAGAAGCTTTTGTATCTTCACATCGTCTTCCACGATCAGGATTTCTTCCATTCCCCCACCTCAATTTCCCTTATTTTATTATTTGTAATGATAATACAAAATTTAGAATATTTCAATTTTTCCGTTTTTCTGATGGACGCTTCGGAAGCCTGAATTCCTAAAATAAACTTTACCTTCATTTGATCCGGGTATGATGCGGATTTGATTGCCGGTTTATCTTTGGCTTATATAATGGACTTGCACCGGAGTATGAGCTGGATATCCGCAATGAAATGTGACGGAGGTGACGGTACATTTTTGTTCTATTCTTTATTCGCTGACAACGATCTTAAAACAAATGATGGAGGGATCGGCCATATGTCCAAGAAAGCCAGAGATAAAGAGGTCTATTTGGATATCGATTTGAGGAATTTTGAAACGAGAATCAAACCGCTGATTACCAAGGAACTGATAGAGGAGCACCGGTTGAATCCGATCGGAAAGCATAGCGAGCAATTGGATGTGGTATTGAATTTTTTCAGAAGACATCATGAACAATTGGAAGGCAAATATGTCATCGTGTGCACTAAGCCCCATGAAGAATGGTGTATCGGCGAGCATCCCGCCGTCCGCGGGGAACGCCCGCAACTGTTCGAGGATGAAAAGTTTGATTCCAGGGAAGCTGCGGAACATGGGCTTTTTCTGAAAAGACTCCGGCACTTTGGTGTAGTCATTTAAATCTGAAACCAAGGGGAGATGACTAGTGGCGATCAATGGATATACAGATAAGCTCAGCGTAGAACCGGGAAGCACCATTCAATTTATGGTGAACTGTGAAGGGCATGAAACCTACCAGGCCTCCATCGTTCAATTAATTCATGGGGACACGAATCCTCAAGGACCCGGACTGAAGACGAAACCCGTCAACACCGGCATAAATCAGGAATATAAAGGAAGGGAACAGAAAATTTACAGCGGATCCTATATTATGGTTCCGGATCAACCCTTATTCAGAAAACTTCAGAGCTTCTCCCTGCAAGCTATGATTTGGCCGACTACACCGGATAAAGGTGTTCAAGGACTGCTCACGAAATGGTCGGAAGCCGGAAAAGCCGGTTATGGTTTGTTTATTGACGAGAATGGCTGTCTGGCTTTATGGATAGGCGACGGGAAAGGCAAGGTCTACAAGATCAGCACAGAGAAAAAGCTGGAAGAAAAAATCTGGTTTTTTGCAGGCGCTTCTTATGACGCATCGAGCGGGGCGGTTGAAGTATTCCAAAAGCCTCTCATCGGCAAAACCAACGGAAGATATGCTCTTCCTTACTCCTTGGAAAGAATGGCCGCACATGTAAAGACGACCGTAAACGCAAAGCCTGATACGGATCATGATACTCCTTTCCTTATGGCCGGTTATTTACAGCACGCAAGCGCAGGCAAGCACATCGCGGGCGGTTTATATAACGGTAAAATCGACAGGCCTCGCATGGCAGACCGCGCTCTTACCCTGCAGGAGATGGAGCAGTGTATTGAAGAGCCTTTTGAGGATTTGCTGGCCGTATGGGATTTTGCGAAAAATATCGGTCCGAACGGTATTGAAACGCCCAGCAGGATATGGGATGCTTCCAGGAACGAGCTGCACGGAGAGGCCGTTAACCTTCCCGCCCGGGCGATGACCGGTTACAATTGGACATCGCATGAACAAAATTTCATCCATGCGCCCGAGCAGTACGGAGCCATTCATTTTCATGACGACGATCTTTCCGATGCCCGATGGGAAGCGGATTTTGAATGGACCGTCCCGGACGGTCTGAAAAGCGGTGTGTATGCGGCCCATGTCAAAGCAGGAGAGGATGAAGACTACATCACCTTTTTTGTAAGGCCTGCCAAAGGAGCAACCGCCAATAAAATCGCTTTATTGATTCCAACGGCGAGTTATTTGGCTTATGCAAACACAAGATTTCAGGACATTCCTCTCGCTCAATTGATGTTTGGACGCGCCCCTGTGATTCAGCAAGAAGACTTGTACCTGATGGAACATAAAGAATTTGGTCTTTCCACGTACGATGTGCATTCCGACGGCAGCGGAGTATGTTATTCCTCTTCCCTTCGCCCTGTCCTCAATATGAGGCCGAAGTACAGACATAACCTTTCTCCGTCCTTGTGGCAGTTTAATGCGGACCTCCATTTGGTGGACTGGATGACCGAAAAGGGTTACTCCTTTGATGTGATTACCGATCATGACCTTCATGCCGAGGGCGTGGAGCTGTTAAATCCGTACAATGTAGTCCTTACGGGATCCCACCCCGAATATTATTCCGGCAGCATGCTGGATGCGATCGAAGATTACCAGCAGCTTGGCGGAAGACTGATGTATATGGGTGCCAACGGCTTCTATTGGATCATCCAGTTCAACCCGGAGAATCCGAATATGATTGAAGTCCGCAAGCAATTCGGCTCCAACGCCTGGAAGGCACAGCCTGGCGAATTGCATCTCAGCTTCAGCGGCGAACAGGGTGGACTTTGGAGAAACAGAGGAAGGGCTCCGCAAAAAATTGCCGGCACCGGATTCATAGCCGAAGGCTTCGACGTCTCTTCCTATTACCGCCGGAATCCGGACAGCTTCGATCCCAGAGTCTCCTGGATTTTCGAGGGAATCGGGGACGACGAGCTCATCGGCAACTTCGGATTAGTCGGCGGCGGGGCGGCAGGGCTTGAACTCGACATCTACGATCTTGAGCTTGGAACCCCGCCGGAAACGCTGATTCTTGCTTCTTCGGAAGGACATACGGATGTGTACATGCAGGTTGTAGAGGAGCTGTTTTTTAACGTCCCCGGGATGGGCGGCTATGAGAATCCCAGGGTCAGAGCCGATATGGTTTATTACCCCACTCCCAATGGGGGAGCTGTTTTTTCGGTTAGCTCCATTGCTTACTGCGGAAGCCTGTCCCACAACCGGTACGATAATAATATTTCACGGCTCACGGAAAACGTACTCAATAAATTTATGTCGGACGAACCTCTGCCGTGGCAATTGCCATAATTCTGCAGACGTCGTTCCCGTTGTTAATCCAGAATAGCCTTCGATGTTAGGAAGCGCAGACCATACCGGTCTGCAAGTTCATCAAAGGCGGCGCTTGTCGCCTCTTCAAAACCGGCAATCGGGCTCATGCAGTCCGTAAGGATGCTGAACCGGGGCTTGACGGTCTCTTGTTCGAACAAAACCATGACCTGCTTGACCGAAGTCAGCACACAGTGTGATGCCGCTTCGCCGGCGAAAATGACTTCATCATACTTCCTGAATTCATTGATCATCCGATCATCGTAACGGTTCATCGGGTTATACTCCGGATGAACGATGCCGTACATATCGCTAATCGGATCAAGCCCTTTTTCAATTACCAAAGGATTGAGCCCTTTCCTGCGGGAATGCCGGATGATCGCGTGGTAAATATTTGGCTCTACGGCTGCGCCCGGCGTTCCTTGAAGACAGTGATCCGCCCAAATCATGATGGACCTCAGCTGACTCAGGCACTGCAAGCTTTCATCCGGATGAAAGCGCGGACTCCACCGGCCGGCCATAACATCGTCATAAGTAATCGTCGTGTAGGGCTTTGGGGATTGCCCGTCTTGATCAGCCCACCATACGGAAAAGAAAATCGATATCGGCTGGTGGGTATCCAGCGAATAGCCTATGCGTGCAATGGCGCGTTCATTCGCAGTAATGAACGCCTCCAGCCGCGCCATATCTTTTTTGGCTCCTGCGACGGGCAGTGCCCCGTCATCCATAAAATCATTCTGCGGGTCAATCACAAACAGCATGATGTTATCCGATTTCATTATGAACCACCCCTATTCATGATTTGGCAGCGCTTGTCCTTTCTCTCCAGTATAACTCAAAAAGAGCCATCCGCGACAGCAGTCGTGAATGGCTCTGAATTTTTACGCTTTGGCTGTGCTGGCCGCGCGGATGAGCTCCAATGCTTGGGCAAGGTACTTTCGGAACACTTCGTGATTTTCACTCATCGGGAAGTGGCCGATGCCGGCCATTTCGATAAATTCGGCATTTTTGATTTGGCTTGCGGTTCGCCTACCGTCTTCAGGCGTAGTGAGATAGTCGTATTCTCCCGTGAGCATGACAACCTTGACTTTGTCCCCCTGAATTTGATCCAGCTTGCCGCGAAGATCATGATCGACGGAGTAGAAATACAAATCCCCCTTAAACGCTTCCGAGCCCTGGGAGTAATAAAACCACGTTGCCCAGCGATCCTGATCCGGCGATTGCGGAGCCATAAGATCCCATACTCCGCTGGCGCATACTTGAGCTGCATTCGCATGCGGATGATGCCACCAGTCCAGATAAAAGCCCGGAGAGTAATCCGCCGCTTCAACCGGAATGACCGCAGCAAAACGGTCCGGATAGCGAAGAGCAAGCTGAAGAGCTACGTTTCCTCCAAACGACGAACCTATGAAAATCGGATTTTCCAGCTCGAGCGCATCGCACAGGGTAACGATAAATTTAGTATAAAAATCGGCAGACAGCTTATACTCTTCCTTCCACCATTCACGATTCAGCGGAGGATCGGATTTTCCATGCCTCGGCAGATCATAAGCGATAATGCGATAATTGTTCGTGAATTCTTCATCCTCGAGAAGCCCCCGCCATTGATGGTTGTGACAACCTGCCGTGTGCTGGCAGACAATGGGCTGTCCCGTTCCGTTCTCCAAATAAAATACTTTATATTCATCCCCATCCACTTCAATCGTGACATAACGGCCCGTTACGGGTGAAAATGTAGCTTTAGGCATCGCTTGTTTCCTCCTTTTTATCGTTTATCCGTTTTTATACCGGTACACCTACAACCCGGAGCAATTCCAACTGGGTGGTAAGGCAGCGAAGATTTTGCATTAATACAAGCAAGTCGCCCTCCAGTTTCATATCGCGCTGGAAGCTTGCCGCCCAAATGCCGTGATACATCGGCGGCGGGGTAGGCTGGGAAAACTTGCGCCACGTATCTGCGCTGGCACGAATGGCAAATTGATAATGCTCGAGAGGGCCCGGGTCCATGGTGACGTTTACAATTTTTCCCGCGTGCGTTTGAATCAGGACCTTCGTCGTCTCCATATCCAATAGATACGAGCAGGTAAAAAACTTCCCGTGGGCGTTCAGCTCTTCATTGCTGTCATTGATCTCTTTAAACTCCGTGGTCCATTGCTTTGCTGCAACTGTCATTTCCAATTGCCTCCTTCAGATCGTTTTGGAGTAGAGACTGGTGAATTTCCCTACTTGCCTTATAAATTAGCAAAAACCACGCCAATAGAGTTTATGCTTTACCATTGTTTTAACCTCAGTAAGCATCTGCCGTTTCACCCCTCATCATTTCATCGCAAGCCCGCCTACCCTGTTTCATGGCACATCCGGTGTCCGGACAACGAACACCGGGACTCCAGAAAAAAAGACAACTCAAGGAGTTGAGTTGTCCGAGAAGGAGGAGTCGATTCAACAGTTTATGCCATGCTTTTCCATTTTTCGATATAAAGCGCTTCGCGAGATATTCAGCGCTCTGGCCGCTTGAACCCGGTTTCCGTTGGCCGTTTTTAAGGCCCATTCAATCTGCTCCCGTTCGCTCATGCGGATGGGGCTCTTGTTTCCCATATCCAAATACTCTAGTACATGACGGGCTTCCAACTGATCCTGTTCATGAAGATACGCTATTCTGTCCATTACATTTCGAAGCTCGCGTAAATTGCCTGGCCAGGTGTAGTGCCGAAAGAGCTCCATCGCTTCCGGCGTACAAATCATCTGATTGCGCTTTGCTTTGTCACAAGCTGCGGAAAGCATCTGATTCAGCAAATGCTCCAAATCTTCCGGCCGTTCCCGTAACGGAGGAATATGAACCGTAAACACATTGAGCCGGTATAACAGGTCTTCGCGGAACTCCCCTTTTTCCACCAGCAGCCGCAAATCCTTATGAGTGGCTGCAATAAAACGCACATCCACAGGAATAGGGGTTGTGCTTCCGACTCTTGTAATTTGCTTCTCCTCCAGTGCACGGAGTAATACCGCCTGGAGCTCGAGAGGCATGTCGGCAATCTCATCCAAAAACAAGGTGCCCCCGTTCGCCGCTTCTATTTTTCCAGGGTTCCCCTGCTGCCTGGCTCCGGTAAAGGCGCCTGCCGCATAACCGAAAAGCTCGGAGGCAATCAGCTCCTTCGGCAAAGAGGCGCAGTTTAAAGCAATAAAAGGTTTGCCGTTTCTGCTGCTTTCGCGATGTATCGCTCTGGACATGTAATCCTTGCCCGTGCCGCTTTCCCCACGGAGTAGTATCCCCGCATCGCTTTTGGCCGCTTTCGCCGCCATGTGAAGCGTTTTCAAAAACGTCGGATTTTTTGTTTCAAAAGCAGCATGAACTGCGGACGGTTCCTTTCCCTCAGGCTTTGCCGCCGACGGGGCCTTTTTTTTCTGCGCTTCCGTCTTGACCAACACAACCATGGCCAGGTTTTCGTTCTGCTTTGTCAATTTTTTCGATTCAAGCAGGTATCTTTGTCCCTCAAGGAAAATCTCGGCCGTTTCATCCGATTGAATGTTCAATTGGTTGATGATGGGATGCTCGTTGGTCTGTGCAGAAGGATGCAATCTTTGGTTCTCCTGCTGAAGCAGATGGATAAATTCAGATGCCCGTTTATTCTTATGAATGATCTTCCCCCACTTGTCGAAGGAAAAAATACCGGTGGACTGCAAATTGATATCCCAGGAACGCAGGAGAATTTCCGACAGGATTTCTTCTTTTACTCTGTTTCGGTCATAACGCAATCTCTCGGCAACAGACCGTGCTCCGGAGACCGCCAACGTGTACAGCTCGCGGATGTCATTGCCCGGACCTACCCGGCAGATGTCGAACACCCCCATATATTCTCCGTCGACAAATATGGGACAAGCCGAGCAATCCCATACCCGGAAAGCGGTACAATAGTGTTCATTGGCGGATGTGGCTATAGCCATACGTGTCCTTAGCGCAATGGAAAGTCCAGTCGAACCTACGTTATCCTCCATCCATCTGGCACCGGGTGTAATTCCTCCCCGATCGCACACATGCTGCGCTTTCGCATCGGCCATCATTTCGATCAAATATCCATCTGCATCGGCAAGAAGGAGCAGGTAACCTCCACCCTTTAAATAACTGTACATTTCTTCCATCACCGGGATAGCGGCTGCCAGTAGCTCTTCGTTTTTTTTGCGCTTATCGATAAACTCATCTCTGCCAATATGAGAAGCAACCTGATCCAATTCATAAGAAATACCGATCTGCCTGCACCTATACCATGAATCCAGGACTTCCTTGCGAATATTCGCGTCCGCTTCCCCTTTGAGCACGAATTGCTGCCATGATTGCGTGACATTCAACGGTATTTCCCCCTTGGCTAAAATAGATATGTCGCATTATTCAAACAATGTATAACCATTCTATTAAACCGGATCGTTTTCCTGCAAGTCCTATTTTCAAAACCTGATGTTTCGAGGTTAGGACAGCCATCCGATCCGAAAATATTGTACGAATAGGTGAATACCCAGAACATCAATCCAATTAATCGCTGTTCATTCAGGAGAACTACGCCGATCATATGACAAGAAGCGGAAGCTCGATTATTCTTTTACCCATAGCCGCTAACTTTTTCGAAAACTTGGTTACGATACTGATTGAAGACAATATCCTCATTCAGCCTAATCCCAACCGGTTGGCCGTATATTTGGATTATTCTTTTGGCGGTACTTCGGTACCCGCTGCAGGGCAAATTCAGGTCATCAATAATTAGCTTAGCTATGCCCTGCCTTGGGGCGCTCCGACGGATACGGTCAGTATGATCGCCCCGGTCGGCTTCAGCAATCCTTCTCCCGCCGGTGTATATTTGGCAGGGTTCGCTCTTATCGACAACATCCTTTTCTAAATCTTGAGCAAAACAAAACAAGCTGTCATTTAGGCATATTAGGCGACAGCTTGTTCTGATGGCGGTTTAACCCCATTGAATCTCTTTTAATTTGTTCTTCAAATAGTCGATCGATGCGGCCGCATACCAATCGGGATCGGCTCTGCGGGTATGGAAGCCGACCTCCATCGTCAAATAGCCTTGATAGTCGATCTCTTTCAAAGCTTTCAACACAGCGTCGAAATTGCAGTTTCCTTGTCCCGGCGGAAGACGGTCGGCATCGGATATATGGATATGGTGAAGCTTATCTTTCATGCGGTACACGTAGTCACTGGATACCTCGCTCCGATAGAGCGCATGGAAGGTATCAAACATCACTTTGACGTTATCTTCACCGGTTTGCTCCGCCAGCAAGAGGGCGTCGTCTGCGGTCTCGACCAAATTGCTGTCTGTAGGCGTCGGCTCCACTACCAGCGTGACGCCAAGCTCCTTTGCATATCGGGCACACTCCACCAGACCTTGAAGACTGTAATTCCATGCCTCCTGCTGCGGAGTCCCATAGACGGCCCATCCCGCAATCCAAATCACGGTAGGACATTCCCATTCATGCGCAAGGAGAATAATATCCTTGTAATGCTGAACTGTGAACTCCCGTTCCTCTCTAATCGGAGAGCTTGGGTTGTTCCCCGGCCCCCCGCCCGGAGCGGGCAGCATCGACGATACGTTCAGTTGATGCGTTCTGAGCAGCTGTTTGATTTCCTTTCTCCGCCCGTGCGATAAATGATCCGGCCAGGCATGGGGACTGGCGCAGCCGATCTCGATCCCGTCATAGCCCATAGAGGACAATCTTTTAATGACTTCATCCAATGGATATGACGGAAGCCAGCTTGGAAAACAACTATACACCCATGTATTAAACGAGATTCCTTTCATATGTTCATGCTCCCTTCTATGGATACGAAATTGGTGTCAACCTGCCAAACGAATACGGCTTTTTCGGTCTTTCTTTCATCGAACAACCGGAACGCTTTCTCTGCTTCTTCCAACCGGAAGGTGTGTGTAACCAGTTTTTCAACCGGGACGTTTTTGCGTACAATGAATTCCGTAATCTCTTCATATTCCTGGATCGGGAAATACCACGAGCCGATTAAGGTTAATTGTTTACGAATGAGCTGCTCGCTTGGTTTGATCGTGGATTCCCTGCACTCCCCGACAAACGCCACTCTGCCGTGGGTTCTCACACTGTCCAACGCCTGATTTTCCGCAATCGGACTGCCCGAGCAATCGATAGCCGCATCCGCGCCTTTGCCATTCGTGATCTCGCGAATTCGGCTGACGACGTCTTCTGTATTGCCGTTGATCGTGTAGTCGGCTCCGAGTTCCGTTCTGGCAAGCTCCAGCCGCTCTTCGATCATATCGACAGCGATGACGGTTGCGCCCAAAGCTTTGGCGACCAAAATGCCGGCTCCGCCCATCGGTCCCAGGCCAAAAATGACCAAGGTATCCTTCCCGGAAATGTTCAGTCTTTTTTGAGCATGGTACAGCGTTCCCACCGCATCTGTGGATACGGCAGCGGCCACATAGCTTAACGAATCCGGAAGCTTCATGCAATTTTTCTCGGGAACCACAAGATAATCGGCATCTCCGCCATGCACGTCAAAGCCGACACATTTCCAGGAGGTGCAGAACATCATATACCCGCTTTTGCAATTTGAGCACTCTCCGCACCCGACAGCCAAATATACGGCTACCCGGTCTCCTGCTTTAATCGATTCGACGCCTTCTCCGGTTTGGACCACCAATCCTGCCGGCTCATGACCCGGAATGATAGCTCCCGATTTGGTCGCCTCGCCGCCAACCACCGGGTTTCCATAATAAAGGCTCATATCGCTGCGGCAAATCGCCGATGCCTTCATCTCGATCAAAACCTCGTTGGGACCCGGAGCGGGAACCGGAAACTCTTTGACTAGCACTTGCTTATTCCCTGGAAATACTACGCCCTTCATTGTTTTCATCCATATGCCCTCCATACCCTTTGGATTGTTTATTTTACGGAACCCATCGTTAAGCCTTTAATCATGTGGTTCCTTACGAGAATGGCAAAGAACAGAACCGGAGCCGTCATTAAGGTCGAGGCCGCAGTCAACTCGCCCCATTTTACCCCATACATCGTAATGAATTGGTTGGCGATCACAGGAGCCGTGACGGCATCATTTCTGGAAAGCACCAACGCAAACATAAATTCGTTCCAGCTGAACATGAGACATATAATCGCGGTTGCAGCCAAACCGGGAGCGATCAACGGCAGAATGATTTTATAAAAAGCGGTCATCCGGGAGCAGCCGTCCATCATCGCCGCTTCTTCCAGATCGATCGGAATGTCATCGAAAAATCCCTTCAGCATCCACACCACAAACGAAAGATTGAATGCCGTATAAGGAATAATCAAAGCGGTATACGTATCGATCAAATCAAACCAGCTCATCATCATAAATACGGGTACCAGCGTAGCGGCCGGCGGAAACATCCGGGTGGACAATATCCAAATCGCCAGATCCTTTCCTCTTTTCAAGTTAAATCTCGACAAGGAGTAGGAAGCCAATGCTCCGAATACAATGGACAAAAAGGTGGATACAAGCGAGACAACCACACTGTTCCACAGCAGGCTGCTGAATTGATTTGACGATCCTTTACTTGAAAATAAAGACCCGTAATTCTCAAAGGTCGGAAGAAAGAACCACACCGGCGGTAAGGCTTGCGCATCCCAGGATGTTTTTAACGACGTTAACACCATCCACGCCACCGGGAAGATCGCGACAAACAGAATAATGTAAGTCAATAGATCCAGGAACCGGTTAACCGCGGTTTTCTTTGTTTTATACGGTAAAATTCCCATCATATCATCCCCAATACTATGTAGATCGGATCGATTGAATTATTTTGGCGTTTCCCTGTAAAGAAACCGGATAAACTGAGAGGTAATCAAAATGACCATAATTAAGAACAGCCAGGAAATCGCCGAAGCATACCCGGTCTCCCAGAACTTGAACGCTACACGATAAACGCGCAGGCTCAATAATTCCGTACTGATCCCGGGTCCTCCATTCGTTAAGGTCCAGACCACATCAAAGGACTTGAAGGCATCGATCATCCGGATTAACAGCACGACCAGAATCACGGGCTTTAACTGCGGAAGGGTGACATGCCAAAACAATTGCCATGGCGAGGCCCCGTCCATCCAGGCGGCTTCCACCGGATCGTCAGGCAAAGATTGCAGTCCCGCGAGCAAAGAAAGCACCATAAAAGGAGTCCACTGCCAGACATCGACCAGAATAACGACAGGCATGGACAGCGTATGGTCTCCAAGCCAATTCGGACCTGTGATGCCGAACCATGAGCTCAAATAATGATTAATAATGCCGAAATCAGTATTAAACAGCCATCGCCACATGAGACCAACCGCTACCGGTGTGGCCATCATCGGCAGAAGCAGCAGCATCCGGATCACGGTGATTCCTTTCATTTGGCGGTTTAATAACAGCGCAATCAGAATGCCGAGCACAAACTCCAAAAAAACGGCGCAGCCCACATAAATCAGCGTGTTGATGAATGAAGCCTGGACATCGGGGTCGGTTAAAGCGCGGGTGAAATTATCCAGCCCGACAAAGCTCCACTTCTCTGGTTCCGTAGCTTTATAATTAGTCATACTGGTCAGCAAAGAAAAGATGAACGGGACAATGGTCATGGAAATCAGAACAACCATGGCCGGAACAAACAAAAGGTATTTCAGCTTACTCTTATCTTGATTTCTCATGAGGGAATTTCAACTCCGTTTAAAGCGGACGCTTGTCGCCGAATGTTCATGCTCATGCGTCCGCTGGGATTCAACCTTAATAACCTGCTTGCTTCATCAGGGTTTCGACTTGTTTGGCGCCATCGTTCAGCGCCGTCTTCGCATCCTTTTTACCGGACAAATAATCGCTGACTGCAATTTGGACAGCTTCGGAAACCTGATCATAATTCGTAATTCTCGGACGGCCCACGCCCACTTTTAGAGATTCGCCGAGAACTTGGTAGTACTCTTTAAGAGATTCCTCGGGCAAAGACTTCGCAGCTTCATATGCGGATTTTCTCGTCACGTGCTGGTTAAATTTCAAGTAGCCTTTTTGAGCCTCCGGGCTTGTCAAATATTCCGCCAGCTCGTAAGCGCCTTGTTTGTTTTTGGAATATTTGCTGATGCCAATCCCCCAAGATCCGAAGTGCGGCCCTCTCACAAGCTTATCGCCGTCTTTTACACCGGGGAATACAAAGTATCCGGCTTCGCCTTTTACTTTGGGATCCAGCTTCATATCGTGATAATTCATCCCCATGGCCACTTGTCCGGAGCCGAAGACGGTCGCCACTTCATCCCAGGTGTATGTCAGTACGCCAGGAGGCGTCACTTTATGCTGGCCGATCCAGCTGCCGTAGGTTTCCAGCGCTTTTACTCCCTTTTCATCATTGAACACCGGCTTCAGATCATCGTCAAAGACTTTCCCGCCAAAATCACTTAAGAACGACTTGAAGTCAACAAAATTGGCTTCATGCTTCTTCCCCATCAAAGTCGTACCGTACAGATCGATTTTGCCGTCGTTGTTGGTATCGCGGGTGAAAAATTTAGCGATATCCAGATACTCATCCATCGTTTGGGGAATGGTTAATTCACGGTTGTACTGCTTTTTAAATTCTTCCTTGTTGTTCGGATGGTTAAAAAGATCCTTTCTGTAGCTCACGGTCAACACATTGGATTGAACCGGAAGGCTCCAGATATCGAATCCCTGTGAAACAATGTTATCCAGATGAATCTCATCCATTTGTGGTGGATTGGCTTGCGGCGCATCTTTTTTGAATACAGAAGTATCCAGAAACGCTTTGGCGATAAAATCATCCAGCTTCAACGAATCCGGCGATTTCGTAGACTTTATATAAGAAGTCATGGGTTCAATGTGCTGGATAATTTTGGGCATCCATGGCGTATCGATCGCAATCAAATCATAGTGGTCGCTCTTTTGGGCCAGTTCCGAAAATACTTTCTCTTGAAGGTTGTTATATGGGAATGTATTCACTTCAATCCGAATGCCCGTTTGCTCTTCGTATTTTTGCGCGGCGTCGATGATAGCCTCCGAGCCTGCCTCGACCGTAGCATATAACACTTTCAACACTTGGGGTTTCCCGCTATCGGCCGCATTTCCGTTTTGCTCATGGGCAGGCGGTGCAGCTTCAGAACACGCTGACAAGACCATCATCATTGAAAGCACCAGTATTGAAGCCGTTTTCATTTTTCTCATTTTGCATTACCCCTTTTTATTTGTATTGTCCACATCAACCCATTGGCCTGTGGCATGACTTTCCAGAATGGCATCGATAATACACCTTCATTCGGTTTCTCTCGATGCCCGATCCACAGCTTCTCGGGTTCCTCCTGATTCCAAAACGCGGAGCTTTTGCTTCCATTGATCTCAAAGCTTAACCTATTTTTGCGTCCGGCGCTGACTTGGGAAACCGTAAAAACACCTCTGGTTCCATCTTCAAAGCGCAGCAGCACGCTCGCATAATCTTCCGTATGGATCAGGGGATGACCGTCAATTGTAATCCGTCTCGTACAAAAGCCAGTCCTGCAAATAGCTTCCATGCACGACTCTACCTTTCCGAAATAATCCTAACATGAAACAGTTAACCGTTTACAATATGAGTATAGAAAATCCGCGCATGCGAAAACAGCGGAATAATTTAGCCGAAGGGGAGAATTTTTTAACCTGCAGGGTTTACTCCGTTTCATCGCCTGTATTGGCGAATCCATTGCCTCTGCGATACTCTGAAGGCGTTAAGCCGAATTCTTTTTTAAACAAGGTTCGGAAATAGCGGTAATCCATATAACCGATTTCTTCAGAGATTTCATTGATTTTTTTGTCCGTTTGGAGCAGCAAAGTCTGCGCATGCCGCAATCTGCTGCGGATCATATATTTGACAAAATTCATACCAGTCTGCTGTTTGAAGATGCGGCTTAATGTGACGGGGTGAACGCCTACGGCGTCGGCCACCATTTCGAGACTGAGATTCGGATCGCGGGAAGTATCGACCAATTGAAGCGCTTGTCTAAACCAGCTCAAGCTCGATTGATTCTCCAGCTGCGTCAAGGCGCGGACACCATCCAAAACAAACTTCCAAATCTTTTGCTTCAATTCGCTCCACGTCTTGTGCTTGGTAACCCACTGAGTCCAATAATGGATTTTTTCTTCTTCCAATACAATTAGTTCGCTTTTACTGGTGAGTCCTTCGTCAAGCAAGGCCATCAGGTTCACACACTCTTTCTTGAGTTGGTGAAACTCAAGCTCCTCCAAGCTGTTCAACCAATGGTCAAGCGCTGCTTCCAGATGCGGAATGTCTCCGATTTTGGCATACGATAAGATGTGCTGCCGCAAGGATACGGCTTTCCTGGCCGCCTCTTTGCCGTTCTTTTCCAAGGCTGCCTCCCCCCGTTCCCGCTGCCCCTCAAAAAAACGCTCACTTTCCCATTGCTCAATTCCGGCTGTGATACTGGACAAAAAATCGTGCTTCTCTCGGAAACTCGTCCTGTTTTGGCCCGAGGGCGTGTGAACCACCACACCGCCATAGTCAAAATTGACGGAGAAAGATAATAAGATGCGGTCGGGATGGCTTTCCCATGTCTTGCATAGCTCTGCAGGATCGCCAAAAAGAATTTCCTTCCACTCCCGCTCATCGAACCATAGGCCGGTATTATAACACTTTAGATCATGAACAAATACATATTGGTTGGATAATTTGACAAGCACCGATTCCATTTCCTTCAGCAGCAAAACGTCCATCTCCAGCTTTACTTTCTCAACGACTTCCCGCAGCTGCTCGCGGTCCGCCGGCTTTAACAAGTAGTCGACAGCACCATACTGCAGCGCTTTACGCGCGTATTCAAAATCGTCATAGCCCGATAAAATAACAACCTGCATGGCCGGGTAAGTTCTTTGGATCGAACGAAGAATCTCCAGACCGTCCATTTCCGGCATCCGTATATCCATAAAGACAAGGTCCGGTTTCACCAGCGAAATTTGTTCCAGGGCCATTTTGCCAAACCCGACATCAAAGATCTTGGCAGAAGGAAAAAGCATTGTTAATTTATATATAATGCTTTCGCGCACTTCTTTCTCGTCATCGGCAACACATATTTTCATAGTTCATCTTCAGCTCCTTACAAGGATTTTGTTAGAATTTGTCGAATAAGAACAACCACCAGTACCAAGAGGGGAAATGATTCCATGCTGCCATTACTGCAGTCTGTTCAACGGTGGATAGGCTATTTATCGCTTAAATATAAACTGTTCATCCTTCTGGTTGCAATCTCCATTTTTCCCATCTCCCTGGTTAGCTACAGCTCCCAGCATTTTATGTTTCGTTCCAGTACGGAGCATTCGGCATCCATTTCTTCACAGTACGTTCAATTTGTCTCCCATGATATCACAAGTTATTTGCAGGATTTGAGCCAATCCTTCGATTCGCTGCTGACCAATCCCGACTTCCAGAAATTTTTGGAGACACCCGACGATGATTTGGTTCAGCAAGCCAATTATATTATTAATTTTCGTCCGGTTCTAAAAAATTCCCTTCAATTCTGGAACGAGGTGCTCGGTGTTCTTTATCTTGACCAAATGGGAAAATCGTATTTTGAATCGTATCAGAAGCGCCTTAACTATGAATACTCTTTTCAAGAGAATCATATATACAGGTCGTTTTATCAAATAAACAAACAAGAATTAATCGCTCCTCATCCGATGGATTATATCCAAAACCCAAGAGAAAACGTTTTCTCTCTTGTCCGGCCCATCGTTAATTTGCGTACAGGACAGATCAATTCCTGGTTCGTGATCGAGATTCGGGAGGACAAACTGAAAAGTATGCTAAGCGGAAGCAATTATGGGCAGGACGGGTATCTTTTACTATATCAACCTTCCAGCGGTACGGTCGTTTCCAATTTCAGCATGCATTCCACCCTGCTGCAGGATTTTCAGACGTCACTGGCTTTAGATCCTGATCAAAACAGGGAATTTATTTTTAACTCCGATAACGTGAAGTATCAAGCTGTCTATGCAGATATCCCTTACGGCCATTGGAAGCTGGTATGGATGGCTCCGCTCAGCAGCATTACGAAAGGCGTTCAGCAATCCACTCAATTGACCATGCTCATTGCCGTGGTCAGCTTGATCATCGCTTTGATTATTGCATTCCCTGTCATGAATAGCGTCCTCCGGCCGCTGTTTAAACTTAAGGGAGGGATTGTAAGTCTGGGCAGAGGGGCGTACGTTCCGATTCAGATCAAATACAGCAACGATGAAATCGGATTTTTGATACAAAGCTATAATCAGATGCTCGGTGAGCTGCAAAGAATGGAGCAGGAAGTGTTTGAATCCAGGGTAAAAGAAAAAGAGAGGGAGCTGCTGCAGCTGCAAGCTCAGATTAATCCTCACTTCCTGTTCAATACACTCGAAACGATTGAGTCTTATGCTGTCAAAAACAATGGAGAAGCGGTTGGCGAAATGGTGCAATCCGTGTCCCGGATGATGAGATATAATGTGAGAAACGATGGAGGATGGGCTCCGGTAAAAGAAGAAATGGCCTATATCCGAAATTTCCTTAATATCCATCACTATCGAAACGGCAAGGATGTGATGGCGAAATTCGACGTAGATTCGGCTGCAGCAGATATTCCAATTATGAAGCTGAGCATACAACCCTTTGTAGAAAATGCGATTAAATATGGATGGAGCCCGAGCATGGGCGCTGAGGAATTCCTGTTGACCGTTACAGTGGAGCTGACAGAGGGGACGCTTCATATCGATGTTCGTGATACAGGAACCGGCATACCGGCACATATTCTGGACAAGATTACTCGATTGATTCATTCGAAGGGAGAAATCGTCGATCCTTATTTTCAGAAGCACACAGGCATTTACAACGTATACCGCCGGTTTCTGCTGGCCTACGGAGACTCGGCAGACTTTAGGATCACTTCCCATCCGCATCAGGGAACCAGGGCGGCAATCCGCGTACCCTATCGGAGGTCACAGCACAGCATGTCTGAATCCTCCAAAAAAAAATAAGGTGGAAAAGTCGCCAGCTTCAGGCTATCTAACGGCTTCTCCATGGACGGTTAATCCGCTCTTTCCATGCGTAAATAAATCCCGGTTCACCCTAAGCATGCGGATAGGGCTGCTTATGGAGGAGACCCCCATATGCGGATTTCGAAATATTGACGAGCATACATCTCTACTGCCGGACCGGGATGTATAAGTCTCATCGAGATTGCCTCAATCGGGATTTGGAGTCCGATAAACAAGACTCCTACAAGGAGAGCCATCCACAGCTTCGTCCTGTGCATCGTTATACCGATCTACTGAATGAATCCTTTCTCCATGGCGATCGCCTTTTCCCTCAGCACATAATATTTCAACTTCGCTGCCTCCAGCGAGGCTTCGCTTTGGCGCACTTTGAGCTCGAACTTCCGGAGATCGTGGCGGGATATGACGCCGACCTCATAACGGAACTTCATCCTGCTCAGGTCCGCCTTCGCTTCCTCGGCATTGCGCTCTTCTGTCAAATAGGACTGATAAGCATTCTTCGCTTCCGTGTAGGTGGCTTGAATTTTTTTGGACAGCTCCAATTGCGTCTGCTTGTTTTTCGTTCCCGCAATCGCATAATTCACGGCCAAACCGCCTTCTCCGTACACGTTTTGAGTGACGGAATTATCGCTCTGCCACGCTGCTTCATCTATGTTGTTGGCACTCATTTTCATTTGGAACGAATGCCTTAATAACGTCTCCGTATCCACTTCGACAATCGGCGCTGTAGACAGGTCCTCAATCTCTTTCAACTCCAGATTCGGATCATACGCAATTCCGATATCGAAGGAAAGCTGCAGCAAGGCGAGCCGGTAGTTTTGGTTTAATATCGTCAGCTCGTCTTTATGCTTTGCCAGCGCTCTTTCCGCTGCCAACACATCCTCGGAAGAAGCGAGGCCCTCCTCCTTAAACAGCGTCGCTTTCCTGAGTTCCTGTTCCAGCAAAGTCTGATATTCCTGCATGAAGGCGATTTGCTTCTTCATCCCGAGCAGCTGCACGTACTGAGCGATCGTCTGAAGACGTATTCCCTCCCGTGCCTCTTCCTGCTGCAGCCGGGTGTTGCGCTGGTCCGTTTGCAGCTGATGGGCTGCCGATTTCATTTGTTCCCTTTGCTGATGAATCATTTGGTTAATCCCCGCGCTCATGGCGCCCATTCCTTGAATCAACTGATTGACGGCTTTATTCGTCACGGTCGTCATCGGACCGATCCACAAGTTCTCCTCCGGCTTCAGCTGCACGCCTTGGGCATTCATAGCCGCGATCATTTCTTCCGGGGTATCGGGAAGATGTGCGCCTGTAACCAGAGAACCGTGCAGCGAATCGCTTTGCTGCTTCAAATCGTTTTCCTTGGCGTTCAACGCCGCATATTTCAACTGCAGCAGCATCAAGTTGTCGGAGTCTTCCAAAGCCCGTTTCAGTACGGCGGGCAAATCGATGGACGATACGAAATCCAAATCGTTCGCAGAAACATAAACCTGCCGATCGAGCTCTTCATTTGCTCCGTCGGCCAATGCCGCTGTTTGCACACCGGACAACATTAACAGAGCTGCGCATAAACCGGCCATCGTCTTTTTCATCTCTCATATCTCCTCTATCTATTTTTAAATCGTCAAGCTTGTTGAATCGGAGGAACGGGGCGCATTCAAGCCTGGCTCTGCCTGCAGCTCCTCCTTCTTCCGGAACATCAGAAACCGGGTCAGCAGCAGTGCAATAAAATATGCGACCATTCCCATCATCGCCATGGCCAAACAATCACGCCATATGACGGAGAATTCGTTGGCCTTTACAAGGACGTTCCGGATGGCATCCAAAAAATACGTCAGCGGCAGCATATGCCCTACCGCCTGCAGCGCTTTGGGCATCGCCTCAAACGGCCAGGTGAAGCCGGAAAGCAGAAACGACGGGACGGCGATCAGCATCGCCGTTTGCGTAGCTCCCAGCTGATTGGCGGAGATTAGACTGATCAGATACCCGATGCCGCTGACGGCGAACGTGAAGCAGAGCACGGTAAGGAAAACCAGCGCAGCGCTGCCTGCGAACGGAGCTTGATAAACATACAATGCAATGCACAACGCAACGGTCGTGTTGAACAGATTGATCAGAAAGTAAGGAGCCGTTTTGGCATATGCCAATCGCCATGGCTCCCGCCGCCAATAGGCAAACCGCTGCCAGGTCCCTTGATCCTTTTCCCTCGTTATCGCCAAAGCGATACCCAGGAACAGGACCTGCTGCAGAATCGCTCCGATTAAGCCGTATATCATAAAATCGCTATAGTTTACCGTGGGATTATATAAAATGCGGTATCTGTAAGGAATCGGAGACAGCGTATGGAGAACCTGCTCGTCCTGCAATCCCTGCTGCAGCTGCAGCTTTTTGGCGGAAAGGCCCATGCTGAACGTCGTGATGACTTCATTGGCTCCTTTTGTCGCCGTATTCGAATAAATCATATTGCTCCCGTCCACCCAAGTCAGCAGCGGAAGCGTTTGGCCCTGCTTTAAACTCGCTTCGAAGCGGTCGGGGATGAATAAACCGACCTGCGCTTCTCCCGAAGCCAGCGCTTGTTTCACCTCCTCTTCCGAATGTACCCTTTGGGTAATGCGAAACGTTTCGCTTTCATCGAAGGCCTGGATGATCTGACGGCTAAGCGGACTTTGATCGTCATCCATCACGACGGTGCTCAATTCCGTTACCTTGTGATGCGTATAAATCGCCCCGAACAGCAAGGTATACATCACCGGTACAATAAACAAGATAGCGAATAAACGCCGGTCCTTCACAATGCTTTTCCATTCATCGGCGATGACGACGCCTACCTTCAAGTCCATGACTGGATCACCCTTCCGTTGCCCCGATCCACTGCAGCGTCATTCCGACTGCAGCGCCCTCCGGCATTTGCCGAAATCCAACTTTAACGGCAAACGATCGAACGTCGGTTTGTCCCGCGGTTTGCGTCGCTTTTTTGACCGCAAAATCAGGTGCCGCGGATATAGATTGAATCGTACCTTCCACCTCTTGTCCTGTGGCGATCAGCTTCATCCGAATGTTGTCCCCGGCTTTGAATCCGGCTACGCTGGTTTCCGTCATATAAAACTTGGCCCACGGCGTATCTGTCGTTTGAATCGTAAAAATCGGGAATCCGGAGCCGACAAGCTCGCCCGGCTGCGCGGTTTGCGATATAATGACCCCGTCGCTGGGCGCGGTCAGTTCCGTATAGCCGACATAAACTTGCGCCTCTGCTTTGGCGGCCTTCGCCTGCTTTTCGCTCGAAGCGGCCGACTGCAGCGCACCCTGCGCTTGCTTAATGGCGGCTTCGGCCGCGGCTACGTCCCCTTGCCGAATAGCGACCTGCTCACGGCCCGCCTCAGCAAGCTGAAGCGCCGCTTTTGCCTGTTCCAGCATCGCTTCGGCGGCGCGGATTTCTTCTTCCCGAGGCCCCTGGTTTACCATTTGGAGTTGCTGCTCAGCCAGTTCTACCTTGGTCTTTGCCTCCTGATAGCTGACCTGGACTTTATCCACCTCCGCTTTGGAAACAAGTCCTTCCTCCAGCATCGCATTCATCCGGTTCAAGTTTTGTTCTGCAATCTCGTACACTTCTTTTGCCGCCTCGTATTGAATCTCCGCCTGCTTCTTTTCCTCCGGGCGGGCGCCTTGACGTAATCCGTCCACTTTGGCCTGAGCCGCATCAACCGCCGCTTTCGCTTGAGCGATTTGCTGCTCCACCGTCTCCGACGTCACCGTTACCCCGGCTGCCGCCTGCTGCTTCTTCGCCTGCGCCGCCGCCTTTGCGCCTTGCGCTTCTGCGATCTTGCCCTGAGCCAGCGCAACTGTAGCATCGGCCTGAGCAAGCTTGGCTTCCAGCTCCGAGCTCTGCAGCCTTGCCAGAACCTGGCCTTTTTGGACGGTATCTCCTTCGTGAACAAGGATTTCAGTAATCCTTCCCCCCAACTTGAAGCTCGCGCTGACCGCATTCGTTTCAATGTAAGCCGTAGGAAGGGCCGATGATTCGGCCTGTGCATTACCCGCCGTGGGATGCGTACTGAGCAGATAACCGCCCGTACCGATAGCCAGTGCCATTACAATAAATATCATGGGTCGAATAAAGCGCATGAATATCCCTCCAGCTTAATGTTGTTGCCACTGCCACTGCATTTATGCAGAAAAACAGATACTTATACAATCATAAGAATTAAAATATTACGAATTGACCGTATTGTTCATTTGGTCATTATGCTCCAAAAAATAATCCTCCTTTACAGAGGATCCTAATTCGGCTTGGCCAACAAGCCTTCGGACAATAATAACTGCATATATTGCTTGATCTGCTCTTTATTCAGCGGCTCATGGGTCTGACTCCATTCCGTTGTAAGGGCGATATAAAATTTCAGGAGCATAAAGGAGATGACCCGGGAATCACAAGGCTTGATTTCCCCTTTTTCAATCGCCGCCTCGATTTCCTGCCGCATATATTCGAGGACCAGATTCTCCAGCCTTTTGATGCCCTCCAGCGCCTGAACGGTTCCGATATCGCGAACTTCCTGGGCCAGCTTGACGAACAGCTCGTGATCGGCCCTGAACTCCAGCAGCGCATCCAGTACCCGGATCAGGTTCTGATCGAATGTGTCCTCCCGCTTGATCGCCCTCTCGCAAACTTCCTTCATTTCCTGAAGGGCCTTGCGCAGGATTTCGTCAAACAGTTCTTCTTTCGTTCTGAAAAAGGTATAGGTTGTTCCTTTCCCGACATTCGCAATTTTCGCCACCAGCTCCATCGTCGTCGCTTTATAACCGAACTGGGCGAACGATTGCGTAGCGGCAGCCAGTATCATTTTACGACGATCGATCGTTGACATCAGAATAACTTCCTTCCCTTTTCCCGTTTGAATTTGACCGTTATTCATTTTTGGTCATTTGGTCATTATTTACTTTACCATGATCTTCCCTTGATTGCAATAAGTCTGCAGGAGTAACGATGCTGCAAATGATTTTTTAACACATGTGAAACCTTTTACTCTTTTTGTAAGTCTAATGCATAGAAACTATTCTTCGAAAGGAGCTCGTTTGTCCTGTGAAAAAATATGCGGCCATCGTTCTCTTATCTATGCTGAGTCTAAGTATTTGCGGCGCCGCCGCCGCTGAATCCGGGAAACTCTCCAATACCAACGAAAGGAATATGGATCTTCCTGCAGCCGGAGATTTCGAAGCATTCAAACCGGAGAAGGATCTGCTGGTTACGGAATACAAGTTTGAGTGGTCCAAAGAGCAGCTGTACAACTTGCATCGCACGCTTCCCCACGCTTATATACCGTCATTCGTGCTTCAAGACAGCGAATTTGACGGCCTTCAGCCCGTAGGGGTGATGACCAGCATGCCCGGTGTTAAGGTAGAGAAATTGGACAGTAATGAGGACGGGGTGGACGATCAGCTTCGTCTGTACGTCACCGATCCATCAAGCCTGATTCCGGGAAAACAATATGAAATGACTACCATATGGCGCTATCGGGGAACAGACAATCCGAGTATCCGCATGAGTTCTTTCTTAAGTCACCCGCAGCCGTCGAACGGCATGATAAATAACTTGTGGGGAACAATGGACAGCTTATTCCGCTTCACATGGGATCAAGTGAAAGAACGCCAATGGACGCATCCCGTTCAAAAACAACATCAGGCTGCCGATCATACTCCCATGTACTATGCCAAGCTGAACTGGACCAACTACGCAGCAAAAGATAGCGGAAGGCTGAATGCTAGCTTTCTGCACATTCATTCGCCTGAGCAACTGGAGCAATATAGAGCCGGGCAGAACAAACGATTACATGAGCTTTCCGATGAAGACGGATTTCAGCGTTTTGCCGTAACCTACGCCAAGCCGCAATTTCTCACTTACGAACAGCTGTACGATAACTATGATTATCTCGTGACTCAGGTTTATCAAATCGGCAAAAATGAGGACGGGGAGGAGGTCACGATCGTTTCGTTTGATCAGGATCATCGTATGCCCATAGAGCTGCTGCGCGAGAAAAAGATATCCAGTTTTGCCGTAACCGAGTGGGAAGGCATCGCTTATTCGTCGAAGATTAAAGAGCTGGCGGGAACCGCCTACTCCGTGGATACGCCATATCAGAACCATCGGCCTACCGGTATGTTCTGGATAAAAAACAAGTTCGGCAAAGAAGCGTCGAAATAATCCGTATGTAAAGCCGCAGGGCAAGCCGCGGCGGCTTGTCAACCAAGCTCTTGGCAGCATCAGGCGGCGAGCAATCTCGTTAATTGCTTTTCGCCGCCTCCGTCACCTCAAGAAAATGGTTCAGGATTCTCGCGGTTAATCCCCAGATCACACGATCTTTATAATAGTAAAAAAACTCGGGAACGGTTCCTTTTCCCCATTTGTAATTCCGGCCGTTAGGGATTCGATCGTATGGAAAATCTTCACGCGGAGCCACGCTCAGATCCACGTAATGAAGCTCTGGAGCATGGCTCCGCAGGTATTCCATCGGTACGCAAAACACGCTAGCCACTTCATCAGGGTTGGGCCGGATCTGATCATAGTTGGATATCCGCGCCGCAAACGGATAAACGATATGAAATGACGTAATCAAATAGTCCAATGGCCCAATCACTTCAACTTCATGTTGAGCCAGCCCCAATTCTTCACAAGTTTCACGTACGGCTGCAGCCCTTTCATCCTTGTCGCCCGCATCGATCTTTCCTCCGGGAAAGCAAATTTCCCCCGGCTGCCTCTTGAGATGATGCGCCCTTTCTTCAAACAAGATGTTCAGTTCGCCGTTTATTTCAACCAGCGGAACCATCACCGCATATTTTAAAAAGTTTTTATGCCCCATCAGTTCTGATTTTCTATTTTGTAAAGCTTGGTAGACTTGTCTCAAGATGTTCCACACTCCCGGTAAAAATCAAGATCTTACCACCTTATTGTTCATATTATATCGTGTTTGCACTACAAATAACGTTATCTTTGTGAACAAATGGTTTACAAAAAAACGCAAGAGCCGTTCGGGCAAGACAGGCTCTTGCGATGGATCACTTTGTATTGCGGGCCCCAATGCTATTTACAGCTGAAGCTGTCCCTCATCCCCGAATTGAATGCGGACAGGACCCTCCACGAGTTCGATTTTCGGATCGTCCTGAATTTCACGCCATAGGGCTTCGGAAACCCACATCTCGTCAAGATGCAGCGTATTATGAATGATCGCAAGCTTCAAGCTGGAAGGCTCGGCCAGTCTTAAAATGGACAAAGCATTCTTCATCAGTTCTTCATCGGTTTCAAAGGTCATAGGAACCGCCGCGCGCACAACCAGTCCCGAAGTCATGCAGTTCAAATAAGTAGCTTGTCTGTCAATCTTCGAAACCAAGCGCTTCGTCGTATAATCCGCCAGACCGATTCCCGTTGCGTTTCCGTGCGAAGGCTCGGAGAGGTCCAGCACACCCAAATACTGAATGAAAGGCTCCTCTGGCTCGGGGATCCCTTGAATTCGCAGCCGGCCGATAATATTCGTATCCATCCCGGTGCCGCTGTAGTTTTTACCCATTTCTTTCACGATGCAAAGATCCATATGCTTCACCGGAAGCTTCGGCATATAGGATTTGGAGAGAATCAGCAGCTCCTTTTCTCTCTCCCAAAGCTCCGACTTCGGAATCCCTTCGATCAGCGCCGTTTCCTCGTATTCATTCTCCACAATGGCAATGCCTCCGACGACCGGAACCCGCTCCAGGATCACGCCGGCAATAGCCGGAATAGCGTCAGCGATACGACCGACGCCCAGGCTGTGCACCATCGAAGCTCCCTTGGCCCTGCCCATACCCACAGCCATCATCTTCATCATCCCGCTCTCATACGTCCCGCTAAAGGAAGTATGCGCTTTAATGCGGTTTACCACAATCACTCCGTCTGACGACAGTGCTTCCTCGGCACAATATACAGGCAGTCCCTGAATTCCCTTGGTTGTATGTCCAAGCAGCCGGACTTCACCGGAGCAGGACACAGGAGCTCCTATGTTTTCCGGTGTAATTCCCAAGCTCTCCAGGATTTCTTTCTGTCCTTCAGGCTCTCCGCGGCCATGGCTTCCCATGCAGGCAAAAAGAAACGGCTGCAGTTCCCTGCTTTTGAGCTGAGCAACGATGGAGGTCAGGATCGGCACAATGTTGGTAATTCCCCGGCTGCCTACCGTTATTCCAATGGTTGAACCGGGAGCCGGAGACTGTTGGCCTGGCGGAAACAGCCGGTCTACGGCTTGCTCCACCGCCGCCTCCAAATCGCCAAGCTGCGATCGGGCAAACTTCTGCTTAATCCGATAAACTGAAGGATAATCACTCATAATATGGCAGGGCCCCCTATATAGTCAACTATACAACCATTATATTCCATAGGGGGAAGAAGTAAAATACCCGGATTGCTTCTGTTTTTGATGCCGACCGACCGTACGGACTAATCTGCCTTCTCGCTGGTTCATGCCATAGGACTCAACAGGTTCATCTTGGATTTTTCAAGCGAAAATACAACGACACCGTCACGGCCCAATTCGCAGGTGACCAAGCCTTCTTCTCTTAAATAGATCAAGTGGGCAAGGGTTTCCTGAAGCGCAAAGAGCAGCTGCAAAGGATCCGCATTGCCGGAAAGATGGGCAAACAGCTTGCCGCTTACCTCTTGAGCCGTGCAGGGCCGTTCCAGCATCGGCAATATTTCCCGTAGCCGGTCTTCGTGATGGCGGATCAATTCCTTGGCTCTTTGGTTCCCGTTATTAAAAATATACCGGTGTCCAGGGAGCACCGTATCCATCGGATAGGATTGAATCTTATGCAAGGAGTGGATAAACGCCTTCAATGGATTCGCGTTAAATCCGGGGAAATAGCCCACATTAGGCGTGATTTTAGGCAAAAGCAAATCCCCCGCCAATACCGTTTTGCTCCGGGCGGAATAAAAAATCATATGGCCGTCCGCATGTCCCGGCGTGTGTATCGCTGTATATTCCTCATTGCACCACTGAAACGTGTCCCCTTCTTCAAAGGTCGTAAACTCAGGAAAAGGACTTACATATTTAGTGAATTGTTCTAAATAATCATAAATCTTTTTCCGCTCTTCCGTTCGCATGCCGTGTCTCAGGGCATAGTCAGTAAAGCGTTCCGATTCCTGCTTTTGAATCCATAAATGCTGGACCATCCTTTGGCCTTCCGCCGAGATTTTGACGGGCGCTCCCGTATATTCCTGCAGCCAACCCGCCAATCCCATATGATCCGGATGAAAATGCGTCAGTACAATCTCAACGATATCCCGCGGGGCAATATGGAGTTGACGAAGCGCGGTTTTCCAAGCCGATTTGGCTTCTTCCGTATGAAAGCCCGTATCGATCAGATGCCAGCCCAGCGGGGACTCCGCGAGGTAACAATTCACTGTTTTAAGGGGAACCGGAATCGGTATTTCAACCAGATAAAAACCATTGTATAGGTTCATTTCATCACCATGCTCCTTATTTTAAAAAACCACATGTCGCCGGGAAGCAGAAATTCCGCCCCCTGATCATTGATTTTATTCGATATTTTTTTAATTGTGGGAATTTTTCTATTATAATAAAAATTTCTATAAAATAACAGCCAAAAGAGCCGGCATGAAATGACCGGCTCCTGCACTTGATATATCTTTATTCGATTCGTTCGCCTTTATCGTTGTAGCTGTAGAAGCCCCGCCCCGTCTTCCGGCCCAAGGTTCCCGCTTCAACCATCTTGACAAGCAGCGGGCTGGGACGGTATTTCGAGTCGTTAAATCCCTCATAAAGCCCTTGCATTGTTGCCAGAAGCGTATCCAGGCCTACAAAATCAGCTAACGTAATCGGGCCCATCGGATGGTTGGCCCCCAGTTTCATGGCGGTATCAATGTCGTCGGGCTTGACGCCCTCCATCACCAAAAAGATCGCCTCATTCATCATCGGCACCAGTACCCGGTTGACAATAAATCCGGGGTAATCCTTGCATTCTACCGGGGTCTTCCCGATACTTTTGGCAAACGCCATTACCGTCTTCAGCACTTGGCCTGAAGTCAGCAGTCCCGGAGTGACTTCCAGCAGCCCCATGACCGGCGCCGGATAAAAAAAGTGGGCCCCGATCACCTGCTCGGGTCTGCGAGTAGCCGCCCCCAATGCAGAAACCGAGAGACCTGAGGTGTTCGAGGCCAGGATCGCTTCCTGGCGCGTGACTTCTTCCAGCTGCTTGAAAATCTTTTTCTTTAGCTCCAAATGCTCGGGAACGGCTTCAATCACAAGATCGGCATCAGCCAGAGCCCTCATGTCCGTTTCGGTTTTCAGCCTGTTTAGCGCAGCCTCTGCCTTTTCCGGCGTCATCTTTCCTTTTTCCGCCTTGCGATCCAGCATGCGCTTGATATTAGCCAAGCCTTTGTGCAGCTGTTCGCCGGAAATGTCCACCCAGACGACGTCATAGCCCGCCTCTGCAACCACCTGCGCTATGCCCGAGCCCATCAGTCCTGCACCAACCACGCCTACATTGCCTATCTTCACTGCATCTCTCTCCTCTTTCCATGTTTCATCTGAACGCAGCACCTTAAATGCCGATCGACATAAATTTCGTTTCGAGGAAGCTTTCGATGCCTTCTTTACCGCCCTCGCGTCCGAGCCCGCTTTCCTTAAACCCGCCGAACGGCGCCTGCGCCGTGGAAGGGGCCCCGTCGTTAATGCCGACAATGCCGAATTCCAGCTTCTCCCCGACTCTAATGGCACGTGAAAGGGATTCGGTAAATACATAAGCGGCTAATCCGTAAACGGAATCGTTCGCCATGCGAATGCCCTCTTCTTCCGTTTTGAAGGTGACGACCGGTGCCACAGGCCCAAACGTTTCCTCCTGCATGATGCGCATGTCCGCCGTTACTCCGGATAAGACGGTAGGCTGATAGAAATAGCCCGCATCCTCCTCATCCGACTGATGAAAACCTTCTCCGCCGCAGACAAGATGAGCTCCTTTGGCCAAGGCATCCTGCACATGCAAGCTTACCTTTTCATACCCCGCTTTATCGATCAGCGGTCCGATCACCGTTCCTTCCTCTAAGCCGTTGCCCACCTTCAAAGCGCTTGCTTCCTTTTTGAACAATGCGATAAAACGGTCGGCAGCCCCCTCTTGGACGAGGATCCGGTTAGCGCAAATGCAGGTCTGCCCTGCATTGCGGAATTTGGATGCGATCACGCCCTTCACGGCGCTTTCCACATCGGCATCGTCAAATACAAGGAACGGCGCATGTCCGCCAAGCTCCAAAGAAATATTTTTCATCGTATCCGCAGCCTGCTTCATAAGCAGCTTGCCGACTTCCGTCGAACCCGTAAACGTGATTTTTCTTACGCGCGAATCCTCCATAAAGGCTTTGCCGATCTGAACCGCATCCCCTGTAACCAGATTGGCCACACCTTTGGGAAGCCCGGCCTGTTCAAGCAGCTGATATAATTTAATGGACGTTAAAGGCGTTTGTTCGGCAGGCTTTAAAATAACGGTACAGCCTGCGGCCAGCGCAGGGGCTATTTTTCTGGTCACCATCGCGGCCGGGAAGTTCCAGGGAGTAATCGCCGCTACGACGCCCACCGGCTGCCGCAAAACGACGACCCGCTTGTTTCTGGCAGAAGCCGGAATCGTACTGCCGTAGACCCTTTTCGCTTCTTCGGCATACCACTCGATAAACTTGGCTCCGTAACCGATCTCTCCTTTGGCTTCGGCAAGCGGCTTGCCTTGCTCCATGGTCAACGCAGCCGCCAGATCATCCAAATTTTGCATGATCAAGCGGTGCCATGTCATCAAATATTCCGCCCGTTCCTCCGCGGTATGTGCGGACCAATCGGCAAATGCCAGGTGCGCCGCGTCAATGGCGCGAACGGCTTCGGCATAGCCCCCGTTCGGCACGCTTCCCGCGAGCTCTCCCGTCGCGGGATTCAGAACCGGGAAGTATTCCCCGCTGTCCGGTTCCACCCAAGCCCCATCAATAAACATCAATGAATTTTCCATGAATTCCTCACCTTTCATCCCGTTCTGGCCGAACCTGTTCAATAAATTTGACGGTACAAAGCGGTGACATCCTCCAGCCTGGTCAAGCGGGGATTAACCTTGATGTTCCCGCTCTTCATCGCGTCTTGAGCCATCTCGGGAATGGCTTTTTCATACGCTTCCTTATCGATTCCCAGCTCTGAGATCGATGAGGGGATGCCGATGTCTTTTGCCAGCTGACGAACGATCTCGATAGATTTGTAAGATTTTTCCAGTATATTTCCCGATACGGAGGAATCCATGGCTTCCGCAATCCGGGCAAATTTTTCAGGGCAGGCAAGGACATTGAATTCCATAATGACGGGAAGCAAAATCCCGTTGGCTACTCCGTGAGCGATCCCGAAAAAGGCGCTCAGCGGATGACTGATGGCATGCGCGTTGCCCAGCCGGGTATTATTAAACGCAAGCCCCGCATGCAGGCTGGCCAGCAGCATGTTCTCTCTGGCCCGCAGATTCTCCCCATGATATACCGCTTGGCGCAGGTTCGCGCTAATCAGCTGCATCGCATCCAAAGCGAGAACCTCCGAATAATGGAAGGATGCCAAAGACGTATACGACTCGATCGCATGAACCAGCGCATCAATGCCTGTCGCTGCCGTAATTTTTGCAGGAACCGTGACCGTCAGCTGCGGATCGACCACCGCCCATTTTGCTGCTACAAGCACGCCGCCGACCGTCAGCTTATAGTTTCGCTCCGTATCCGTAATCACGGTGAAGGAGGTCACCTCGCTTCCCGTGCCGGAAGTCGTTGGAATGGCCAACAGCGGAGTAATCGGTTTAGAAAAAGTATCGATCCCTTCATACTGGACGATGGATCCGCCATTGGCATGAAGGACGCCGACCGCCTTGGCCACATCGATCGGGCTGCCTCCGCCTACGCCGATCAGCATATCCGCATTCAACCGGCGGCATATCTCTACGGCTTTATCCACCGTCCGTACAGACGGATTAGGCTCTACTTCATCAAACACCTCATAGGTCACCTGAGACAATTGATGGGTTACCGCACGAATCACCCCGGAATTGACGATGCCTTTATCCGTAATAACCAGGACATTCCTGGCCTTGTTTTTGGCTACAAGCTCGGAAACCTTCTCGACGGCTCCGATTCCCCAAACAATTTCGGTTACATTCTTAATGACAGATAGCATTGCAAGCCAACTCCCTCCGCTTATTTGCGTACCGTCAAAGCAGATGTTTGAAAAAATTCATCGGCAATACCCATCGGCTCATCCTTGAAAATCCGTGAATCCATCGTCTTCAGTGTACCGGAAATGATCGGTTTAAAGTCCATCAGGCCTAAAATATCCCGGTCCATATCTATCCCCGGTGCAATTTCCGTCAGGACCAGACCTTCCTTTTTCAGCTCAAAGACGGCTCTTTCGGTCACAAAGATGACAGGCTGGCCCCGATCCCGGGCATAACGACCACTGAATGTAATCTGGTTTACCCGCTGAAGAAACTTTTTGGCCTTCCCCTCCTTCACAATGCTCAGCTTGCCCTGTTCAATCGCCACTTCAAGCCCTCCGGCCGTGAAGGTTGCGCAGTACACCACTTTTTTGGCCGGTTGAGTAATATCGATGAACCCTCCGCAGCCTACGGTTTTGGTACCGAACCTGCTCACATTGACATTGCCTTCGCGATCGGCTTCGGCAAGCCCCATAAAGGTCACATCGACTCCGCTGCCGTTATAGAAATCAAACTGGTAGCCATGCTCAATGATCGCCTCTGCATTTTTGGTAATTCCGAAATCTATACCTCCCTCGGGGATGCCTCCGATGACCCCGGATTCAATCGTCAGGGTAATCGCCTGATGGATTCCTTCTTCATTGGTAATAGGCCCCACCACATCACCCGGAATCCCCGTGCCCAAATTCACAACAGCATTCGGGAACAGCTCCATGACGGCCCGGCGGCCGATAACCTTTCGAACGTTTAACGGCAAGGACCTGCCAGCCGATTCCGGCACCCGCACATCCCCTGAGTACACAGGATCGAAGAAAAACGATGAGGACTGCCGATGCTCTTCCAACGGATTCTCCGCAATGATGATCCCGTCCACATAGATACCCGGAATGACAATTTGCTTCGGGTGCAGATTGCCGCTTTTGGCCAAATATTTTACCTGCACGAACACTTTACCGCCATTAGCCCTGGCAGCTTGAGCTACGGATATCGCCTCCAGCTTGATGGCTTCCTCCTCCATCGTCACATTCCCTTTTTCATCGGCTGTCGTTCCCCGGATGACCGCCACATCAATCGGGTGACTTTTATAATATAGATATTCCTCGTTATGGAGCTGAATGACTTCTACAATATCCTCGCTTTGTTTGGAGCGGTCGTTAATCTTTCCACCCTCCACCCGCGGATCTATAAAAGTGCCCAGCCCCACTTTCGAGAAATTGCCGGGTTTGCCGGATGCCATGGCGCGAAACAGATGTACCAGCTGCCCTTGCGGCAGACAATACGCTTCGACCTCGTTGTTGTGAATCAGCTCCCCCCATTTGGGAGCAAGCCCCCAGTGAGATCCGATGATCCGCTTGACGAGTCCCGGATGAGCCAGACGCTGTATCCCGTTGACCCTGTCGCTTTGACCCGCACCGTGCAGCAAGGTCAAATGTTTCGGATGTCCCGTCTCCAGAAAGCTGCGCTCGATCTCGTTCAGAATGGTCCCGCAGGCCCCCATTAACGTGAATCCGACCGTGGCGAGCGTCGAACCGTCTTTCAAATAAGTCAGTACGTCGTTGGCTTTTACCACTTTATTCATGCGATCACCCCTTCGCTTGCGTTTCTTCTTACCATCACCGTTTGGATGCCTTCCTGTGTGACCGTACCGTCCTGATTGACCAGCTTCACAAAAAAATGAATAATCCCCCGGTCCGGTTTGCTCTTGCTTTCGATTTTTTCCTGCACCGTAACGATCCCGTGAATCGTATCCCCGAAAAAAATAGGCGCTGTAAATTTCCACTGATCAATGTTAAGCAGGGCAATGCCGGTGCCGTCGAATAAGCCCAGGCGAAACATCAGACCATGGGAGATCGACAATCCCAGCAGGCCTTGAGCCAACCGCTTGCCGAACGGGCTCCCTTTGGCAAATTCTTCACTCGTATGCAGCTCGTTCATATCCCCCGACATGGCGGAAAAATAAACGACATCCGTTTCCGTGATGGTGCGTGTGGGCGTACGAAAGGTTTGCCCTATTTGATATTCCTCGAAATAGATGCCAGGCATGATGCGACACTCCTTCCATACCTGTCAATGAAAGCCAAGATAGGCGGCCTTCACTTCGGGATCGACCATCAGCTCATTGCTGGTCCCCGACAGGTTGATCGATCCGTTCTCCAGTACATATCCCCGGTCCGCAATGGATAACGCGATCGGCACATTTTGTTCGACAACAAGCATGGCCATGTCGGAAGAACGGTGGATTTCACCCAGTTTCTCGTACATTTGTTCCACGATGATAGGCGCCAGGCCCGACGATGGCTCATCCAATATAAGCAGCTTTGGCCTTAGCATTAACCCCCGGGCTACGGCGAGCATTTGCTGCTCCCCTCCGGACATCGTTCCCGCCAACTGATCCTTCCTTTCCGCCAGGCGGGGAAAAAGACTGAAAACATAATCCAGGCTTTCCTTACGGCGGGCTTTCGCTTCCTTCACATAGGAACCCAGAATCAGATTATCCAATACCGACATCTCGGCAAACACTCTGCGGCCTTCCGGGACGTGGGCAACCGCCATATTCGCAATATCGTAGGCGTGTTTGCCGATCAGATTGACTCCTTCCAGCTCAACACGTCCCTGAAGCGGAGCCAAGAGACCGCAAATCGTTTTGAGGAGCGTCGTTTTACCCGCACCATTGCTTCCAACAATCGCCACGCACTCCCCTCGCTGTACATTCAAGGATATGCCTTGGAGAGCTTTAATCGCACCGTAGGATACATGCAGATTTTCCACATTAAGCATGCTGTGCAAACCCCTTCCCCAAATAGGCCTCGATGACGGCCGAATTGTTCATGACCTCTTTCGGAACGCCTTCCGCCAGCTTGGCGCCGAAGTTTAAGACGACAACCCGATTCGAGATGGTATTAATGACTTTCATCACATGTTCTATCACCACAAGCGTAACGCCGGCGTCTTTGACCTTCCAGATCAATTCGATCGCTTCCTCCACTTCCATGGCGTTTAATCCGGCCAAAGCTTCATCCAAAAGCAATAATGCAGGTTCGGTAGCTAAGCTTCTGGCAAATTCCAGTCTGCGTTGATCAATGATCGAAAGCGTGCGGGCTACAGCGTGTTTTTTATCGCCCAGTCCTACAAATTCGACCATCTCCAGAGCCTGCTGCTCGGCACGCCGGGGATTCGGCGTGTTCAGGAAAGCGCCCACCATCACATTCTGCAGCACAGTCATATCCCCGAAAGGGCGGGTCACTTGAAACGTACGGCTGAGCCCTTTTTTGCAGATTTCATTGGGAGATAACCCGGTAATGTTCTGGCCGTTCAGCTTCACCTCTCCTGTATCCGGGGAATATACTCCTGTGATGAGGTTAAAGGTTGTGGATTTCCCTGCACCGTTAGGCCCGATCACCCCCAGGATTTCGCCTTTATTGACATGAAAGCTCAAATCATTAACAGCCAGCAGCCCCCGAAACCGTTTCGACAAGTGGTTTACCTCCAGAATCGGTTGACTCATCATTGACTGCCTCCCTTCGCTGCTTTTCCGCCCGGAAGAATATCAAGAAGCTTCGTGTACAATTTGGCCAGGGGTCTGATTAAACCGTTGGGCAGTACGATAACCACGATAACCAAGATAATACCGTACAAAAAGTAATTGAGTCCTTGAACCGAGCTGAAGCCCAGCCAGTCGGTGATCGTAATTGCAATCTCAATGAAAGGCTTCATGACGATAGCGCCGATGACCGGCCCCATGACCGTACCTAAGCCGCCAATAATCGATACCATGGCAAACTCAACGGACAAAGGAATGTCAAACACCGATTTGGGCTCGATGAAATACATATACTGCGCGTACAATGTGCCGACCATGGACATCGTAAACGCACTGATCGCCAATGCGATATGCTTCACACGCGGAATATTCACGCCTACCGCTTTCGCCGCCTGATCGTCCTGCCCCATGGCCACCATATAATAGCCCAGACGGGAGCGTTCGATTTTTTTCACAAGGAAGAGCATCCCCACAAGAAACGCGAGAAAAATATAGAAATAAGGCAATTTGGTGGAAAACTGGAGCATCAGAAAGGATTCCATGTAAGGAACGGACAGACCCTCTGCTCCCCCGGTAAAGCCACGGAATTTGGTTACCAGCAGCAAAGCGACCTGGGAGAACACGATTGTTGCAATCGCAAAGTAATGGCCTCTTAGCTTCATTAGGCTCATTCCCATCACAAAACCGACAATAACCGAAAAGATTCCGCCGACCAGCATCCCGATCCATGGACTCACATTCAGCTTGACCAGCAATAACGTGGACGTATAAGCGCCAATCCCGAAGAAAAGCGCATGTCCGATCGAAACCTGCCTGGCATATCCGCCGAATATATTCCAGGAAACACCCGCTATGGAGAAAATCAAAATCATATTCAGTATATTTTGATAGTATTCGTTCACCGCCAAGGGGACCAAAGCGAACAGAATAAGTGCGATAACGGGTACGTACACCCTGGGCTCCGTAAGAGAAAACCGTTTCAAACCGGCCGTATCGGCCAGGTTGATTGACGCGTTTGATTTCATCGCCACGGCATCATTGAATTGCTCTTTTTGAAGGCTCATCTTATGTCGCTCCCTTTGAAGAGAATAGTCCGTTGGGTTTGATCATCAATACAACAAGGAAAAGGATAAAGGCTGCAAGAAGACCGGAGTTTGCGCTAATATACTGAATGCCCATCGATTCGGCGATCCCCAGAATGAGTCCGCCTACAAAGGCTCCTTTTAAATTCCCCAGCGCGCCAAGAATGACAACAATGTAGGCCATGAGCCCAAAATGCGCTCCGGCAAGCGGCTGTACATACTGAAAAGTACCGATGGCCGTGCCGGCCGCACCTGTGAGAGCCGCCGATATGCCTGCTGCGATTAAGAAAATACGGTTCGTATTGATCCCCATCAGCATGGCGGTTTCACGATCCAATCTTGCCGCCTTCATCGCCTTGCCCAAATCGGTTTTGGAGAGGAAGAGGAACAGCAGCGCAGCCATGACGATCGAAAGCACGAAAGCGACCAGCATATTGACGGGAACAACGAACTCACCGAACCGGATTACGCTCTCTCTCCAGCCGAAATTAATGGCGCGGGTCGTTGACCCGAACATCATCAGGGCACCATTCTGTAAAGCCAGCTGCAGTCCTACGGTCAAAAAGATTTGCGTTAGCGGGGGCGCCTTCATGATGTGCGTAAACAAATATTTCTGAATGACGACCCCGACGATAAACATGGCCGGAACCGAAATAAATAAGGTGACCAGCGGATCCATTCCGCTAAAGACCCAAACCCAGTAAGACGTGTACATCCCTAGCATAACGAATTCGCCATGAGCGAAGTTTACAATATCTACGACTCCAAACAGCAGCGTTAATCCGATACTGATCAGGGCATAGATTCCGCCGATTAATAGTCCATTGATCAGCACCTGCACGAATAATTCCATGATCTCACCGCCTGTACAGTTTCAGTTTCGTTTCATCTGGCCGGTCATCTTCCTTGCCTGACGGGGAGAGGAAAGTCCCCCTCCCCCGGTTTCCTTACTTAAATTGGGCCTTTGCATCGGATTCAGGATAAATCGTTTTGGGAATTCCTTCCTGCCATTGAATCAACACCGGATACACATTCTTATTCCATCCGGTCTGGTCAAATTCGATATTGCCGCCCGGCATGATGTTCCCTTTATCATCTTCTTTTAATTGCAGAGAAGCTAAGGCTTCACGGATTTTTTGCGGGTCTGTGGACGCCGCTTTTTCAATCGCATGTGCGATGACCCACGTAGCCGAATAAGCTTCACCGGAATGTTCTGTGATAAACTCGCCGTTCTTTTCGGTGTAGCGCTTGTTGATATCCTCAATACCCGGTTTGTTCAGGTCCAGGTTCCAGGAGGCTACGGAAACAACGCCTTCTGCATCTTTGCCTAATTCCTTGTAGAATTCAGGCATCAGATAGCCGGCCCCTCCGCCAACGGTCGTAATGTTCAGGCCCAATTGTTTAACCGTTTTTTGGATCAGAATCGCATCCTGCAGATAAGAGACCGGGAACAATATTTCCGCTCCGGAAGCTTTGATTTTGTTTACCAGAGGAGCAGCGTCGGCGAAATTGGCATGATACGGCTCGGAAAGCACGACCTCAAGCCCTAATTCCTTGGCGGTTTTGCTTAGTCCCTCTGCAGTCGATGTGCCATAGCTGGTTTCTTCGAATACAATGGCAACTTTGGGTTGCTTGCCAAGCTTTTCTACGAGATACTCCTTCGCAAACTTCACCTGGGTGTTTCCGAACATGGAGCCTTTCGGTGAAATCTGGAACAAGTATTTCATTCCGCGGGATGTTAAATTATCCGATACGGAAGCGGTTACAAAAGGGATTTTTGCTCTCTCCGCCACTTCGGATGTGACCAGGGATAACGAACTGGAGTAATCTCCTGTCAGCGCCGATACCTTTTTGTTTTGAATCAGACGCTCCGTTGCCGATTTTGCCGTTTCCGGTTTGTCACCCGGATCTACGATTTCCAATTTAATTTTGGCGCCGCCAAGCGATTTAATTCCTCCGGCCGCATTAATATCTTCGGCAGCCAGTTCAACCGCCTTCAAGGCTGCGCCGCCTAAACGGGCCAAGCTTCCCGATGTGGGATAAAGCACCCCAATCAACACTTCATCCGCTTTCGCGCCTTCATTCGACGCCCCTCCGGCAGCATTCGGAGCGGAAGAACCCGAGCTCCCGGCACCGCATGCCGCCAAGCTTGCTGCCAACAGACCGGCAAGCGATACTGCCGTTGCTTTCTTAAACCACATTTTCATTCAGAACCCTCCCCAATTTTTGGTCTGCTTGATCTTTATCTTTATTACATTGGGCTGCGAGATGCATAAGACCCAAAGAATAAATTCGTTCATCCATTAATCTAAGATTGGGAGAAACCTGAGGAGCGAATTCCATTTGATCCAATACATTTTTTTTCAAATCGATCCCCGGAGCAATCTCGATGAGCTCCATTCCCTGATCCGTCAGCTGAAACACCGCTCTTTCCGTTACAAAGAGAACCGATTGTCGATGAGCCGTTGCAAACTTCCCGTTGAAGGTAATCTGCCGGACCATGTGAACGAACTTTTTCACTCTTCCTTCGCGCTTGATCCGGACCAGGCCGTTCTCCACTTCTATGACAAGCCCGCCTGTGGTAAAGGTGGAACAAAATACGACCTTTTTAGCGGTTTGGGTGATATCGATAAACCCCCCGCACCCCGGAGAACGATGTCCAAACTTGCTTACATTCACATTCCCCTCACGGTCGATTTCACCCGCCCCCATAAAGGTGATATCTACGCCACACCCGTTGTAATAATCGAACTGGTATGAATTGTCAATGATCGCTTCGGCATTTTTAGCTACGCCGAAATCGCCTCCGCCAATGCTTATCCCGCCAATGCTTCCCACTTCAATGGACAAAGAGAGCTGGCTGTCCAGCTTCTCCTCTCCAATGATGGCGCCAATCGAATCTCCGGGAATACCCACGCCCAGGTTCACGGTATCCCCGGCGTTCATCTCCAGCACGGCTCTTCGACCGATCAGCTTTTTCATATCGAGGTCCGTTACAGGATGAGAACTGCTGTAAGGCTCTTGTATTGTTCCTAACAAGTACGGATTATAATAGTCGGATGAAGTCATCCGGTGATTCTCCAACGGATTTTGGCAAACGACGACTTCATCAACCAGAATACCAGGGATAACCACTTCCTTCGGTGGCAGCGAATGGCCTTTAACGAGCCGCTTTACTTGAAAAATGACCCTGCCGCCGGATGCTTTTACGGCTTGAACAGCCGGCATCACTTCCAGTTTGACGCATTCGTCTTCCATTGTGATATTGCCGAACTCATCTGCCGTGGTCCCCCTGCCAATGTACAAGTCAAAGGTCAGGCTTGGATAAAAGAGATACTCTTTTCCATGCAGCGTATAATTCTGAACGACTTCAAAACCGCTATCCCGGGCCTTCCGGTTCATCTTCCCTCCCTCAAACCGGGGATCGACGAAGGTTGCAAGTCCAATCCTGGACAGTACCCCCGGCTTTCCTGAAGCGGCCGCCTTGTACATGGAGAGGATCTGGCCCATAGGAAGGCAGAAGGCCTCCACCTGGTTTTGATGGATGAGATGTTCTAATTTTGGGGATAGCCCCCAATGAGAACCGATAATTCTCTTGAGCAGCGGGACGTGCGCCAAATGCTCCATGCCTCGCTTTGTATCGCTTTGGCCGGCCGAATGAACGAAGGTCAAATCCCTTGGAGAGCCTGAGTCCAGAAAGCGCTCCTCGATTTTTTGATAAATTTCCTCCGCCACTCCGATTAAACTGAAACCGGTGCTAAGGATCGTGCTGTTGTCTTTCAAGCTCGCCGCCACTTCCGCAGCGGTTGAAACTTTCACCTTCCGGGTCAAAGCACCATGCCACCTCCGATATTGATCACTTCACCGGTAATATAGGAAGCCGTGTCCGATGCCAAGAAGGCAATAAGGTTGGCTACATCTTCAGGAGCGCCCGCACGGCCCATTGGAATTTTGGAGATCATCAAGTCCCAAACCTTATCCGGTACGCCCCGGGTCATATCGGTATCGATGAATCCGGGGCAGATGGCATTCACGGTTACGTTATATTTGGCCAGTTCCCGGGATGCCGTCTTCGTCAAACCGATTACCCCTGCTTTGGAGGCGGCATAGTTCGCCTGCCCAATATTGCCCATCCAGCTGGACGAGGAAATATTGATGATGCGACCGCTTTTTTGTTCTCTCATCTGAATGCTCGCAGGCTGCATCGTGTTGTAGGTTCCTGTCAGATTTACGGCAATCACCTCATCCCACTGCTTACGCTCCATTTTGTGAAGCATGGCATCCCGGTTAATGCCGGCATTATTGACGAGAATATCCAGCTTTCCGCGCTTTTCTGCGGTTTTCTCAATCAAGGCGCGTGCCGCATCCGCATCCGCGACGTCTAGCACGAAATAGTCGGCTTCCAATCCTCTTTGGCGAAGCTCGGACACCGTCGCGGACGCGATCTCTTCGCTAATATCGCAAATGGTTACCGCTGCACCCAGCTCGGCAAGCTTCACCGCGATCGCTCTTCCGATGCCTCTGCCCGAACCGGTTACAATTGCTGATTTTCCTGTTAAATCAATCATGCCTATCTCTCCTCTATCGATTTTTTATTTAGTATTGTAAACGGTTGAGGCCGGCCTTCTTGAAATCAGGCCCTCTCGAATAGCGTAGCTACCGCCTGGCCTCCGCCGATACACATGGTTACCACTCCGTATTTGGAGGCGCGCCGTTCCATTTCGGCCAGTATTTTCACTGTCAGGATACAACCGGTTGCTCCAATCGGATGTCCAAGAGCAATGGCTCCGCCGTTCACATTCACTTTGAGCGGATCGATCTCCAAATCCTTGATCACGGCCACCGCTTGTGATGCAAAGGCCTCATTCAGCTCCAGCAAGTCGATATCCTGCAAGCTTAATCCCGATTTTTGAAGCAGCTTCTTCACAGCGGGGGCCGGTGCAAAGCCCATGATTTCGGGCTCAACGCCAGCCATTGCCTGCTCGCGTATGTAGGCCAGCGGTCGCAGCCCTAACTCTTTTGCCTTATCGGCGCTCATCACGACGACGGCTGCTGCGGCATCATTGATGCCGGACGAATTGCCTGCGGTGACGGTTCCGCCCTCCTGGAAGGCCGGTCTTAACGCAGCCAGCTTTTCCAGCGTCGTCCCTCTTCTCGGATGCTCGTCGGTATCAAAGACAATCGCTTCGCCTTTGCGCTGCGGAATTTGAACCGGTACGATTTCCCCCTTGAATTTCCCCTGGTCGATGGCTGCTGCGGCCTTCATCTGGCTTTCAAACGCAAACTGATCCTGCTCCTCACGGGAAATATTAAAGCGCTTGCTGACAATCTCTGCCGTCATGCCCATGGGGTAATTCCCGAATGGATCGGTTAAAGCGGTTAATAATCCGTCCTCCAATTGAGAGTGGCCGAAGGTGTAGCCATATCTCGCTTTTCTTACATAATATGGCAATTGGTCCATGTTCTCCGTACCGGCGGCGACAATAATTTCCGCTTCTCCCGCACGGATCGCTTGAGCGGCACTGTTGATCGCCTGCAGGCCCGACCCGCATAAGCGGTTTACGGTATAGGCATTGCTATGGGTCGGCAGCCCGGCCCGAAGTGCGGCCATCCTTGCTATAAAAGCGCTTTCAGCAACCTGACCGACACATCCGACGATCACATCTTCAACCCATTCAGGCGACACCTGGGCACGCTTTAATGCTTCCTTAATTACGATAGCTCCCAGGTCCGCGGCGTGAACATCTTTCAGCGAGCCCCCAAAGGTTCCTATCGCCGTACGCGCTGCACCTACGATAACAACATCCTTCATTTTTTTCCCTCCAGAAAGTTTATTATGAAGCGACAGCCAGCTTTAAGCTGAGCTGCCGCAGCTTTCGCGTACAATCAATGACGGAGTTAATATAATTTGCCGGTGATGAATTTCATTCTGATTCTCGATCATCTGCAGCAGGAACTCCATCGCATTTTTCCCCATCTCATAGGTAGGGTGAGCAATGGTGGACAAGGGAACAATAAAGTTTTCAGAGAACGGGTTATTGTCGTTTCCCATCACCGCTATATCATCGGGAACCCGGATACCGGCCTCCCTCAAAGCCTTTACCGCACCGAAGGCCACGAGATCGCTTGCGGCACAGATGGCGTCCGGAAGCTCTTTCACTTCGCCAAGCATTTTCTTTACATTGGCATAGCCGGATTCCTGGGTATAATCCCCATGAAAAATAAGGGTATCGTCGATCGGGAGCCCGTTCTGGTTCATTCCGCTGACAAAGCCTTCCCATCGTTCCCTTGCTGTTGAAACCTGTAAATCACCGGATAAATAAGCGATCCTTTTATGCCCCTGCTTAGCTAAATGTTTTACGGAAAGCTCGGTGGCCAGCGGATTGTTGATTCCCACATAATTTTTATCATAAGCAGGCGGCTTCCGGTTAAGCAGCACATATTTTAACCCCGTGCTCTCCACTTTTTGCAAGTCCTCTTGACTCGAGATATTGGCCAGAAGCAAACCGTCCACCCGCTTTTCCACCATCAGGTCCAGATAGGTGAGGAACCTTCCTTGCTCGTTGGAGGTGTTGCAAAGAATCAGACTATAGTTATTTTGGATGGCGGCATCATCCATCCCTTTGATGATTGTCGGATAGTAAGGGTTTAAAATATCCGACATGATCACGCCTACCGTGTTGGTGCTTTTCAATTTCAAGCTTCGCGCCACTGCATTCGGCCTGTAATTTAATTCCTCGATTGCTTTATTGACTCTATCCGTAAGCTCGGGGCTGACATATGCGGATTTATTGATTACTGCCGATACGGTCGCAATGGAAACCCCGGCCATTTTTGAGATATCTTTCATCGTCGCCATCGCCTAACCCTCCGATCAACCAGCTAAACGTTTAGCTAAACGTTTAGCTAACAAATTAAAAAATCAAACAAAATAGCGTTTTTTCACCCTATAACTTTCCATGCCCTATGGCAAATTAAGCGTAATCAATCCCATATTTATCGATCGTATAAAACCTGAATATAAACCTGTAAAAAACCTAATAAAATTGTTAACCAGCCTGGAAACGCTGCCCGAATAAAACCGCTGATAGATTTGAGCTCTTCTCAGCGAAACGTTTAGCTGATTTCTACTGCCATTATAATCAATCCCTTTATAAAATACAACATGTTTTTTCCATATTTTTTTTGCAATTGAACGTTTCAACCGAACGCAAAAAGAAGGATTCCTTCGAACCCCCGGATTGACTGGTTTTCGTTTAGCTTCATGCCTGCAGGTTTCCTCCGTTATTCGCTCCACTCCTTGCTGCAAGGATTATACTATCGCTCCCTCTTCCCATGCAAAGTAAATACCGATGCGCTGTCATCATCTCCGCAGCGCATGCATATATTTATTCGTGTTCAACAGACAGGGTTACCGTAGAATGCAAAAGGAAAGGGATGGGTGATATTTCATGTGGGAAAGCGTGCTGAAGAAGGATCAGCTGGAATTACAAATGAACTCGAATGACAAATCGATCCGGTTTCGAGTATCCGAACAGAAAGAGACGGCAGAACGCATCGAGCTGGAGCTCAACCAATCGGAAATGTTTGAACTTCTTCATGCCTTTTTAACCATTAACCGCTCCTTCAACAAGGAGACGATGTATTATGACGAGGCCGTTCAGGCCTGATTTCCTATGCCGCCGCAAAGGCAGTCCGGGACGGGAGAGCCATTCCGGGCTGCCCGTTTTTTAGATTTACACCGTTCAGGAAGCCGGCCCGCAATGGGGATATCATTATCAGCTTATCCGGCTTTCAAATGCCCGTCAGGCTTCAGGATGCTTTTTCCGGCCGATAAACCCCTCATGCCAGCCGTGGTAATGTGTAATGCGCTCTTCCCCCTGCTTCCAGCAGATCAGCACTTCCTTCCCGTCCACTACCGCTGGAAAGTCAAGCAAACCGGGATTGATCATCTTCAGAAGAACGCCTTGCCGGGTGAAGTTCTCTATGAAAAGATCCACTTCGATCCGCATAAATTCAAGCTGACTTTCATCCTCGAAAAACGGGTCCTTCTCATCCTCCGTATGTATGAAATGTTTGTGCAGCGCCTTTTTCTTCTGCAGCTCCTGAAACTTGTCCTCAAACTGTCTTGTTAATGCCTGCAGCCGCAGCAGATCCTCGATCAATCGCGGCAGCATCGCGTTCGCCTCGCTCAAGGTAAATCGTTTATTGATCATAGCATCTTCACTCCCCGTCCCTTATCGTGTAATCGTGTATTGCCGGTCGTTCGTTCCTTCCGTCGAATAGACCCGCTCCTTGACATAAATTTCTTTATCCGTCATCAATAAAACGGTGGAGCTCCTGGTTCCATAATGTTCACTTTGAATAAAAACAGGAGAAAGTAGGCGTTCCCATTCCAGGGAAATTCCTGTATCGGGAAGCAGGTCATCCGAAACGGGATCATCCTGCCGGAGCAAAGCCAAAATCCGTTCTGCCATATCCCCCCGGCCTCCGTTTATGATTTCAGCCAACCCTTCTTTCCCGCGCCGAACCTTGGGCCAATCGGTATTTAACAAGTGATTGCTGAGACCATAAATACCCGGACCCACCTTTTTTACCTTATTCTCGATATTGGAATAGTAATACAGCTCATCCGCATCCCCAGCCAGCAAATTATAGCCCGGATAACGATCGCGCTTTTTCGCCGCTTCAAGCATGTAAGACTCAGGGTCCTGACGATCCTTCAAAAAACCGGCAACCAGCTCCCCACGCGAGCGTTTCCCCTCCAGCACTTCCTTCGGGTCGCGATAATTCGTTAAAGCCGCAAAACGTCCGGCGGTGGTCACCCCCATCCACGTCCCCATTTTGGACAAATCCCGGCCGGCAAGGATATGAGGATGGTCCTCCCAATAATGAACGGGACTTGTCGGCCGATCGTAAAATTCATCACGATTGGCGGCAACGATCAGCTTGTAGGTTTCGTGTGCATGATAAGCAAACAAAATTAAACACAATGTCAAATCCCAGCTTTCATCTTTGTTGTTTCTTCTGTATCTTCAGTTTAATAAAGATAGGGTTATTTTACAATGAACCTTCCCTATTCCATCCTCCTGCCCTGCATATGCAAAAAAGAGACCTTTGAAGGTCCCCTTTTCCCGCAGCCGGTAACGCTTAATTCACCAGGCTTTGGTATAAGCCGGCGTACTGCTGAGCCGATTTGCGCCAGCTGAAATCTTTCTTCTTGATATTGCTAATCAAATTCGCCCAAACGTTAGGGTCGCGGTACAGCTTGACTGCACGCTCCACCGTATACAGCATGTCATGCGCATTATAATGGGTGAAGCTGAAGCCTGTACCCTCTCCCGTCTTATCGTTGTAAGGGATAACCGTGTCGCGCAGTCCGCCGGTTTCACGAACGATCGGAACGCTGCGGTAGCGCATGGCGATCAGTTGGCCGATGCCGCAAGGCTCGAACAGCGACGGCATCAGGAAGAGATCCGAACCCGCATAAATTTGCCTCGCAAGTCCTTCATCGAATAAGATTTGCGCGGACAGCTTGTCTTCAAAAGCATTGGCGGCCCAGCGGAACAATTGTTCAAAACGAGGCTCTCCCGTACCCAGAATGACCCACTGGGCATCCAGCGACATCAGCTCGCCGATGACCCGGTCGATCAAGGCAAGCCCCTTTTGATCCACCAGCCTCGTCACAAGCGCAATCAGAGGAATCTCTTTGTTTACAGGAAGTCCGAGTCGTTCCTGCAGCTTTACTTTATTTTGCTGTTTCTTCGCTAACGAATCGCGGTAGTTGATCTCCACATGAGGGTCCGTCATCGGATCGAATTCCTCATAATCGAGCCCGTTCAAAATCCCCGTCAGCCGGTGCGACTGGCTGCGCAGCAGACTGTCCAGATGTTCGCCGTAATACGGCGTTTGGATTTCTTCGGCGTAAGTCGGGCTGACCGTGGTAATGAAGTCGGAGTACAGCAATCCGCCTTTGAGAAAGCTTGCCCCTCCGTGCTGCTCCAGCGCATATCCATGGAAATGCTCGTCCCCCAAAGAAAAGTAATCCTTACATTGCTCTTTGCCGAACACGCCTTGATATTTCAAATTGTGAACCGTTGCAACGGTCTTCAGATGAGCATACGGCGGCTGGTAGCTGAAGTGGGCCCGGTACAGCACGGGGATCATCCCGGCTTGCCAATCGTGGCAGTGGATAATGTCCGGAATAAAATCGATGTGCTGCAAGGCATCCATCACCGCCCGGCAATAAAAGGCAAAACGCTCGGCATCGTCACCGTAGCCATAACAGCCATTGCGCTTGAAATAATATTCGTTATCGACAAAGTAAAAAATAATGCCCTCGTGCTCCAGCTTCAAGATACCGCAAAACAACGATCTCCAGCCCATCTGCAGTTCAAAGACGGCGACGGACTCCATCTTTTGCACGAAATGCTGCGGGATACTCTCATATTTGGGCAGGATGACACGAACATCAAGACCTTGCTTTGCAAGTGCCTTGGGCAACGAGCCGATGACATCGGCCAGTCCTCCCGTCTTGATAAAAGGTACGGCTTCAGATGCGGCAAATAACACTTTCATGGCTTCCTCCCACTCCTTTAATTTTAGGCGGTCCGGAAAATAGGGCGAATCGGAGGTGACGCCTTATCCGGCAGCAGCCGCTGTAAAGTACGCTCCTGTCGAGCAACCGGCATCACGCCCATCAACCGGACACGCCGCAATATCCTATATCACCTTGGTTTTGGAAGCAATAAACGGTGCTTGTTTGTCACCCGTTAGCACACGGCCTCTGCTGATAAAAACATCTTTGTCGAGAATGGCATTCTCAATGATGACATTCTCTTCAATCTCGCAGTTTTGCAGAATGATGCTGTTCTTGACGTATGCGCCCTTGCGGATTTTGACTCCGCGGAACAAAATGCTGTTCTCCACTTTGCCCTCGATCACGCAGCCGTTGGCAATAAGCGAATTCCGGGCATGAGCGTTCTCTGCGTATCGGGCAGGCGGTTCGTCTTTGACCTTCGTGTAGATCAGATTTTTCTGGAAAAACAGCTCCCGCCAGACCTTCGGATTCAGCAGCATCATGCTGTGTTTATAATAGCTTTGAATGGTGTTTACGATGCCGGTATACCCCTCGTGCAAATAGCCGTAAACCCGCAGCTTGCCGATATTTTTCATAATGCCGTCCCGCACAAGATGGTCATACCCCTGGGCAAGGCAGGATTCGACCATGTCGAGCAGCAGCTCTTTGCTCATCACATACGTTTCCATCGAGATGTTGTCGGTCCGAAGACGTCCCGAATAATCCTCGATCACCGTCACCTGCCCGTCATCCTTGACGGCCAAACGGCGGTGTTTGGCATACTCATCGCTCGCCGTTTTTGTATAGATAACCGTGACGTCAGCGTCCTTCTCCAGGTGAAAATCCAACACGGTATTATAATCGATATTGCATACGATATGGCTGCGGGAAATCACCACATATTCCTCACGGCCGCGGTAAAAGTAATCGCGATGACTGTAAAACTGGAACAAATCCCCCCGGGACATTCCAGTGGTCTCATGAAGTATGGCCGGTAAAATAAACAAACCGCCGCGCTTCCGATCCAGGTCCCATTCTTTGCCCGAACCCAGATGGTCCATCAAAGAACGGTATTTGTGCTGTGTGAATACAGCTGCATTCTCAATCCCCGAGTTCACCATGTTCGATAAGGTAAAATCAATCAACCGGTATCTCGAACCGAACGGCACCGAGGCAACGCAGCGGGAATAGGTCAGTTCCTCCAAATCATCCGGTTCGTTGACCAGATTAATCACGCCCATCATTCGCTTCATGCAAAATCACCTCTCACCGAAGAAGTAGTCATCCTGATGCGTTCGTTACTGCCGATCAGAATGATGTCCTGATCGCCTTCCTCCTGAGGTTGCCCGATGACGCAGCCGTCCTCCACCAGCGTTCCTTCACCAATAATGGATTTATAAATCTTTACGTTATTCCCGATCTTGACGTTCGGCATAATGACCGAATCCTTAATCAAACTGCCTTCCCCTATCTCCACTCCATAGAAAAGCACAGAATGATCCACTTCACCGAATACACAGCAGCCTTCGTTCACCAGCGACCGTCTGATCTGCGCCGTCGGCGCTACATACTGCCCGGGCTGAAGCGGATTGACCGAGTAGATGCGCCACTCCCTGTCGTTGAGATTGAATTCGGGTTCATTCTCAAGCAGATCCATATTGGCTTCCCACAAACTTTGAACGGTACCGACATCTTTCCAATACCCCGCAAAAGGGTAAGCCATCATCCTCAAATTGTCGCGCAGCATAGCGGGGATGACATCCTTGCCGAAATCTTTGCTGGATCCGGTATCCGCCTCGTCCTTGATTAAGTATTCCTTTAACACCTGCCAATTGAATATGTAAATGCCCATAGAAGCGAGATTGCTCTTCGGCTCCTCCGGCTTTTCAACGAATTCGATAATGCATTGATCCTCATCCGCGCTCATAATGCCGAAGCGGCTGGCCTCCTCCCATTTGACTTCAATCACGGCAATGGTCACGTCCGCGCCCCTGCGCTTATGGAAATCCAGCATCACATCGTAATCCATCTTGTAGATGTGGTCTCCTGAAATGACCAGGACATACTCGGGATCGTACTGCTCGACAAACGAAATGTTGCGGTAAATCGCGTTCGCGGTACCTTTGTACCAATCTCCTCCGCTTTGCTCCATATAGGGAGGGAGCACGGTAACCCCGCCGTTCTTGCGGTCGAGATCCCACGGCGTTCCGATACCGATATAGGTATTCAGCACAAGCGGCTGGTACTGCGTCAGCACGCCGACGGTATCGATGCCCGAATTCGTGCAGTTGCTCAATGTGAAGTCGATAATCCGGTATTTTCCCCCGAAATGCACCGCCGGCTTGGCCAGCTTGTTCGTCAACAATCCTAGACGCCTTCCTTCGCCGCCTGCCAGCAGCATGGCTACACACTCTTTTTTACGCATCGGCTCTGCTCCTTCCTCGATTGGCTTTCGAACGCTTCCGCTTGATTTTGATCGGTTTGAAAATCACCGTAGCCAGCGGCGGCAAACCTATATGCAGACTGTCCGGGCGGTCATGCCAAGCGATTTCCTCGGTTTTCAGCTTGCCGGAGTTGAGCTTGCCGGAGCCTCCGTATTCGCCCGCATCGCTGTTGAACAATTCCACATATTCACCGGCATAAGGAACGCCGATTCGATAGTGTTCATGGTAAACCGGGGTAAAATTGCTCACGATGACAAGCACATCCTCAGGATCACTGGACTTCCGCATAAACGTGGCGACACTTTGCTTCTGATCGTGCGGATCGATCCAGGCGAATCCTTCAGGCTGATGATCTAGCTCCCATAAGGCCGCTTCCCGCAAATACAGGTGATTGAGGTCACGAACATAGCGGTGCATGCTGAGATGGCTGTCATAGCCGAGCATCTCCCAATCGAGATCTTCTAAATCCTTCCATTCGTCAAATTGACCGAACTCACCTCCCATGAAAAGTAATTTTTTGCCCGGATGAGACATCATATAGCCGTATAACACCCGCAAGTTGGCAAACTTCTGCCAGTAATCGCCCGGCATTTTGTTAAGCAGCGATTTTTTGCCGTGCACCACTTCGTCATGAGACAGCGGCAGCACATAATTTTCGGAGAAAGCGTACATAAAGCTGAATGTCAGCAATGAATGGCTGCCGCCCCGGAAGTACGGATCCATTTCCATGTACTTCAGCATATCGTTCATCCAGCCCATGTTCCATTTATAGTTAAAACCCAGGCCGCCGTCATGAACGGGAGCTGTAACGAGCGGCCAGGCGGTGGAATCCTCAGCCATCATCAGCGCATGCGGATCATAACCAAAGACGGTACGATTCAATTTTTTTATAAATTCGATCGCTTCGGGGTTCTCGTCCCCTCCGTGGGTATTCTTCACCCACATTTCGCGCGGTTTACCGAAATTGAGGTACAGGAGGCTGGCCACGGCATCCACCCGCAAGCCGTCTATATGATAGATATCCATCCAGAACAAGGCGTTCGAGATCAGAAAACTGACCACTTCCGGCTTGGAGAAATCGAAGGAGAGCGTTCCCCACTCCGGTTTGTCGGCGCGTGCAGGGTCATTGTATTCGAAAAGCGGTTCTCCATCGAAGCGGCGAAGGCCATGGTCATCCTTCACGAAGTGCCCCGGCACCCAATCCATAATTACCCCGAGCCCCGCTTGGTGGCAGCGGTCTATAAAATACATGAAATCCTTCGGCGTTCCGAACCGGCTCGTCACCGAGTAGTACCCTGTCGCCTGGTAGCCCCAGGAACGATCATAGGGATGCTCGGCCAGAGGCAGCAGCTCGATGTGGGTATATCCCATATCTTTTACGTATTCGACCAGATCCTCGGCCAGTTCGCGATAGGTATAGTAGCTTCCGTTCGGCTTTTTCTTCCATGTGCCCAGGTGAACCTCATAGATGTTCATAGGGCCATGAAAGGCCGATGTGGTCTTTCTTTTCTCCCTCCACGCCTGATCCGCCCATTCGTAACCTTCGAGAGATGCGATGCGTGATGCGGTTCCCGGCTTCACTTCAGACCAGAAGGCATAAGGGTCTGCTTTGTGCAGCGTCGCGCCTCCCGAAGTCGCAATTTCGTACTTGTAATAATCCCCCTCTTTGACAGCGGGCACAAACAAGGACCAGACGCCCCAGAGGCTGATTTTTTGCATAACGTGTTTGGAGCCGTCCCAACGATTAAAATCGCCAACCACCCTCACTTCCCGGGCATGCGGCGCCCAAACGGAGAAACGTACCCCCGAAACGCCTGCCTCTATCGTCAAATGGGCGCCGAGCATGCGGTAGCTCTGGAATAAATTGCCCTCATGAAATAAATACAAATCCTCCGGACCGGGGATCAAGCTCATTACCATTCATTCATCCCCTTTTCGTTTCATTTCTGTGTTCGATAACACCCCTACTGCATCTTTGAAAAATCACTTTCCTGATTTCGATTATTCTGCATAAAGATTGATAAAATGTAAGGAAATGTTTACGTAAGGAGCTGCACCTGCTGATGAATCCGCGGCATGGGCTTGCCGATTCAAACGATAAGTGAGAGGAACTCAGATTGAAGTATATTGCAACAAGCTCAAAGATATGTTTGAAGATGCGCTGAACGAAACCATGATAAAAAAGGAGAGGGATTCATGAGATACAGATATTTTCCCGGAAACGCTTCTTTTTTTACGCTCCGATGGATTCGGCCGTCCGAATCGTGTAGAATGTGAAAATGGATAACGGCTCAGGCCGGTTAAGCATAAGAACATAAACAAAGGATGGTCGCAATTTATGTATGCAGCACAAGATTGGAAAGATTACGAGCTTATCGATACCGGCGGAGGCGAGAAGCTGGAACGGTGGGGCAGCATTATTCTGAGACGTCCCGACCCGCAAATCATATGGCCTTTGGCCAAGGAAACCGGCGTTTGGCGCAATGCCGACGCACACTATCACCGCAGCTCCAGCGGCGGCGGCCGTTGGGAATACAAAAACGACATTCCGGAACGCTGGACCATATCTTATCACGGACTTTCCTTTCACATTAAACCTACAAGCTTCAAGCATACCGGTCTGTTTCCTGAGCAGGCGGTGAACTGGACCTGGATGATGGATAAGATACGCAGTGCCGGAAGACCGATCCGCGTGTTGAATTTATTCGCCTATACCGGAGGGGCATCGGTAGCGTGCGCTTCAGCGGGGGCTGAGGTATGTCATGTGGATGCATCCAAAGGCGTCGTGCAATGGGCCAAAGAAAATTTGCAGCTTTCAGGCCTCGGCCATCGTCCGGTTCGCTTCATCACCGATGACGTGTTCAAATTCGTGCAGCGGGAGCAGCGGCGCGGAAGCAAGTACGATGCCATCATCATGGATCCTCCTTCCTACGGCCGCGGCCCGAACGGCGAGACGTGGAAGCTCGAAACGAACCTGTACCCGTTTGTTGAATCGTGCATGAACATATTGACGGACAAGCCGCTTTTTTTCCTGATCAACTCTTATACGACAGGCCTCTCGGCTACCGTGCTCCATAACATTTTGTCGTTGTCGCTCGGACGTTCTTACGGTGGAACGATATCGTGCGGCGAAATCGGTCTGCCGATTACCGCCACCAAGCTTACGCTCCCCTGCGGAATTCTTGGCCGATGGGAGGCGTAACGAATGTCCAGCGCTTCTCATCCCTTACAGGTGCTGTATGAGGATAATCATGTGATTGTCGTCATCAAGCCGCCAAACGTGCCTACGCAGGAGGATGACTCCGGGGATCCCGATATGCTGACGCTGATCAAAGCCGATCTGAAGCAGCGTTATCAAAAGCCGGGCAATGTTTACCTCGGGCTGGTCCACCGGCTTGACCGCCCGGTCGGAGGCGTCATGGTATTCGCCAAAACCTCCAAGGCGGCATCGCGCCTCTCCGATGCCGTTCGCACCCGCTCGATTCGCAAGGTGTATACAGCGGTGGTTCACGGGCGTCCGCTGCCGCCGCAAGGTACGCTGAGACACCATCTGTTGAAGGACACGAAGACGAATACGGTATCCGTCGTTCCGCAGACCAAACCCGGTGCCAAAGATGCGATTCTTGACTATCGGGTTCTGGATCATCAGGACGGTCTTTCGCTTGTACAGGTTGAGCTGCAAACCGGCCGTCCGCACCAAATTCGCGTACAGTTTGCGGAGATCGGCTGCCCCTTGGCGGGAGATCAGCGGTACGGGGGACGCTTCGCGCGACCGGGACAGCAGATCGCGCTGTGGTCCACGATGCTCAGCTTCGAGCATCCGGTGACCAAAGAATCCCTGAGTTTTTCCTCCCGCCCTCCCGGTACGTATCCCTGGAGCTTATGGGATTATTGAGGCCAAGGTTATACGTTCGTCCTTCTCAACGCCTGCTTCATAGTACAATAGGTCGAACAAAATAGCCGAACGTCTTTTCAAAGCAGTCCAAAATGTGTTAATATAATCTTACATAACACCCTAACTGATAAATCTAAGAAGGACCGAAGATGTTCGCAGCATCCACGGTCCGGGGTACAATAGATTGCCCCAAGGGCGATCGGCACAAGGTCAAACCAAGAATGCTGGACCTCCTGGCTACCAAGGCTCAAGGGAGGTCTACTTCTTTTTCAAGTAGGAAAGCAAGGCGAGGATGAACATGCCGAACATGAACATCATGGTTACCGCATCCTTTACTTCCATGGCATCACCTCCTTCCAAGCCCGCTTTACGCGAGCCGGTAAGCTGCGAGGATCTGCCAACCGCCCTTGAGTGCCTATTCTATTGTCACCACATTATACCATATGGCGCTATAAATGAGAACATATTTTCGTATTTTACGAATGTAAACACTTTATGCATTTGCAACTTTTCCGAGCAAATAGACGAGAAGCTGCTGGTTATGCGACGAAATGCGGCTGAGATAAGCCTGAAGAAAGCGCTCCCGAATCTGTATGCCGCGTTCGCATTCCTCCCGCCCTTTATCCGTCACCAGAACCCATACGATTCGTCGGTCTTTCTCATCTCTTTCCCTGGAAATCAACCCGGATTTTTCCATACGGTCAAGAAGCGTCGTCACCGCGGCCGGCGTTGTCGCCAAAACGTCGGTAAAATCCGATGGCTTCATTCGCTGCTGTCCGGAGAACATCAAAAGCTCCAGAACCGTAAGCTGCCCTTCCGTCAAGGTGGGGGCCAACTCCGTTTCCATATGCGTTCTCAGATCTTTTGACAATTTCCACCAGAGCTTTGCAAACTCTTGGGTTACCACATTCATCACTCCCGCAGAGCCATTTCTTACCTAAAATTATAACACTTCCGCTTGTGATTTTAAAGGTTAATATCATAAATATTTTAGGACATAAAACGATAAAAACAGGTACCATTTGACCTAGTTCAACATATAATGCACTAGGGACGTTCACCTATCGGCGGAGCTTGTCAAACCGTGTAAAAAAGGAGTGAGCTTCATTGGAAGATTGGAAGAAGAAAATCGGGGAAACCGCCTTGCAGAAGGGCATAATCAACGACCCACAATGGCTCGAAAAGCTGGACGATTCGATACCGGTGTGGGCCGTATTACAAATGATGCTGGAGCTGCTCGAAAAAGTGGAGCCGAACTACACCAGCTATGATTAAGTAAATTTGAGCAAAACGTTGACCGTATCGTTCTTGCCTAATGGAATGATCTGCTTCCCTGTGGACTTGCGCTCCTCAATCGGAGCTTGTTCTGTCGAGAATTCGGCTCTATCGCCGCTGCTTAAAACCGCGGTAATGTCGAACGGTTCTTTTACTACAAAAGCGCCGCGGATTCCTGTGCCGTTCGGCTTCACCCGCTTGCCTTCCTTGAATTCAAATGTAAAGACGCCTTTCCCCCCGCGGCCCTGCACGGGATAGTCGACAACGAGCGAGCGCTTGGCGTATCCCAAATCGGATACAACCAATACTTCTCCTTCGTCTCCATCCAGCCACTCGGCGGAGACCACTTCATCGTCTTCCTTCAATTGAATGCCGCGAACGCCTGCCGCGGCGCGCCCCATCGGGTTAACCTCGTCTTCATTGAAGCGGATCGCCATTCCGAGCCTGGTGACAAGCAGCAGCTCCTTGGAGCCGGTGCTCAGCTTGACATCCAACAGTGCATCCTGCTCCCCAATCTTGCAGGCAACAATTCCGGTGGAACGGTTCGTTGCATACTCTTTGAGCTCCGTCCGCTTGACTTGTCCTCTTCGCGTAATGAACAGGAGCGATTTGCCCGCTTCTTCAAAATCCTTCACGGGAAGCACATGAACAATCCGGTCATCCTTGGGAATCGGGATGATATTGACAATCGCCGTACCGTTCTCTTTCCACTTGAACTCCGGAATTTGATGTACCGGAAGCAGGAAGTATTGGCCCTTTTGCGTAAAAATCAGAAGGTTTTCCAGCGTATTGACATCCAGCAGGCTGCGGAGGTAATCGCCCTCTTTCAGTCCCGTTTTGTCAATTTCCCCGCCCGAACGAATAAAAGAGAGCTTACCGGTGCGCTTGATGTATCCCTCGTTCGAAAGCGTAACGAATACGTCCTCGGCGGTCACCATGACTTCCAGGTTGACCTTCAGTTCTTCTACTTCATCCTGAATTTTGGAACGCCTGTCGATTCCGTATTTATCCCGGATTTGCGAGATCTCCTTTTTAATCACGCCAAGCAGCTTTTTCTCGCTCCCGAGAATGCCCTGCAGATATTCAATCGTTTTTTGCACATCCGCGAGCTCTTTCTCCAGCGAATGAATTTCCAAATTGGTCAAACGGTACAATTGAAGCGTCAGAATAGCGTCGGCCTGGCGTTCTGTGAAGCCGAACTTCTCCACCAGATTGTTTTGCGCGTCTTGACGGTTCTTCGACGCCTTGATCGCAGCGATGACCTCGTCGAGAATATTCAGCGCCTTAACCAATCCTTCGAGTACATGCGCGCGGTCCGACGCTTTCTCCAACTCAAATTGAGACCGGTGTGTCACGACTTCTTTCTGGTGCTCGATGTAAGCCTCCAGCATTTCCTTCAAGCCGAGCTGCTTTGGCGTCTTGTTTACAATCGCGACCATGTTGAAGTTATAAGTGACCTGCAAATCCGTTTTTTTCAGCAAATACGCCAAAATCCCCTGCGCATCCGCATCCTTCTTCAGATCGACAACAATCCTCAGACCCTCACGGCCGCTCTCGTCACGCACCTCGGCAATGCCTTCGATTTTTTTCTCCAGACGGATGTTTTCCATCGCTGTGACAAGCCGGGATTTGACCACTTGATAAGGAATTTCCGTAATGACGATTTGCTGGCGCCCGCCGCGCACTTCTTCGATTGATGTAAGCGCCCTGACATAAATGCGGCCCTTGCCGGTCCGATACGCTTCACGGATGCCCTCCGAGCCCATGATGATGCCTCCGGTAGGAAAATCGGGCCCTTTGACGATACCCATCAGCTCGTCCAGCGTAAGGTCCGGCCGGTCGATCAGCGCAATGCAGGCATCGATCACTTCGCGCAGATTGTGCGTCGGAATCTCGGTTGCAAAACCGGATGAGATCCCGCTTACCCCGTTTACCAGCAGGTTGGGATATCGGGAAGGCAGCACTACCGGTTCCTTTGTCGTATTATCGAAGTTATCCTTGAATTGCACCGTACGCTTCTCAATATCTCGCAGCAGTTCCATCGCAATTTCGGACAAGCGGGCTTCCGTATAACGCATCGCCGCAGCCGGATCGTCATCCAGCGAGCCCCAGTTGCCGTGGCCGTCGACCAGCACATGACCCATTTTCCAGGGCTGCGCCATACGCACCATGCCCTCGTAAATCGACGAATCCCCGTGCGGATGGTAGTTGCCCATGACGTCGCCAACGGTCTTGGCCGACTTGCGGTATGGTTTATCCGGCGTATTGCCTGCATCGTACATCGCATAAAGTATGCGCCGCTGCACCGGCTTCAGCCCGTCGCGCACATCCGGAATCGCCCGGTCTTGAATAATATATTTAGAATACCTGCCGAACCGATCACCTACAACCTCTTCCAAAAAGGCCGGCAAAAAGTTTTCGAGTATGCTCACTTAAGGCCCCCCGTATACGCTTATATTATTTTCTCAGGATGGCCGTCAGCCGCGTTTCATAAACGGGATGGCATCCTTATTCTTCAAATTCCGTAAAATCCACATTCTCGATAATCCAGCGCTTACGCGGATCCACCTTATCCCCCATCAGCGTGGATACACGGCGTTCGGCTTTGGCCGCATCCTCAATCCGAACCTGCAGGAGCGTCCGCGTAGCCGGATCCATTGTTGTCTCCCACAGCTGATCGGGATTCATTTCTCCCAGACCTTTGTAACGCTGTAGCTCAATGTTCTTGCCAAGCTCCTTGGTCAACGCCTGAAGCTGCTCATCGGTCCAGGCGTATTTTATCGTGCTCGACTTGCCCGATTTCTTGGTCACCTTATACAGCGGAGGCTGGGCTATGTAAACTCTGCCGGCGTCGATTAACGGCTTCATGTAGCGATAAAAGAAGGTCAGCAGCAGGACCTGGATATGCGCGCCGTCGGTATCCGCATCGGTCATAATGATGATTTTGGCGTAATTGCTTTCCGATACATCGAATTCTGGTCCGACGCCTGCCCCGATCGCGGCGATAATCGCCTTGTATTCCTCATTTTTCATAATGTCGAGAAGCTTGGCTTTTTCCGGATTCATCGGCTTGCCCTTGAGCGGCAGGATGGCCTGGTGGCGCGAATCGCGTCCCTGTTTGGCCGAACCGCCCGCCGAATCCCCCTCGACGATGAACAGCTCGTTGCGGGTAAAATCCTTCGACTGCGCCGGTGTCAGCTTGCCTCCAAGATTGGAGCTCTCGCTTTTCCCCTTCTTGCCGCTGCGGATTTCTTCACGGGCTTTACGCGCCGCTTCGCGGGCTTTCGCCGATTGAATCGCCTTTTTCATGATCAATTGCGCAACATGCGGATTTTCCTCCAGGAAAACGGCCATTTTCTCGGATACGACCGAATCGACCGCACTGCGCGCCGAAGCGCTCCCGAGCTGGTCTTTCGTTTGGCCTACGAATTCGACCTCGCCCATCTTGATGTTGATGACCGCCATCATGCCTTCGCGCAGATCTTGTCCGTCAAGATTTTTTTCTTTTTCCTTCAGCATCCCGTTTTTGCGGGCATAGTCGTTCATCACCCGTGTGTATGCGGTCTTGAAGCCGGTCTCGTGCGTTCCGCCGCCGCGCGTCGGGATGGAATTGACGAACGAAACCAGGGTCTCGGTATAGCCGTCGTTGTACTGAAGGGCAACCTCGACCTCAATCTCGTCTTTCTCCTGATAAAAATGAATCACGTCGTGCAGCACCGCTTTGTCCTCATTCAAAAATTGGACGAACTGGCTGGCGCCGCCTTCGTATTGAAACGTCTCCTGCTTGCCCGCACGCTCGTCGGTCAATGTGACCTTGAGACCCGAGTTCAGGAACGCGATTTCCTGTAAGCGTTCATATAGCGTATCGTAATTGATCGCAGTGCCGCCATGAAAAACGCGTTTGTCCGGCTTAAACGTCACCTTCGTCCCGCTTTTGCGGGTCGTGCCGATGACTTCAAGTCCTGTAACCGGCTCTCCGACGTGCTCTTTGCCCTGTTCGTCAACCCAGTATTCAAACCGCTGACGGTGAATTTTGCCTTCGCGGTAAATTTCCACTTCGAGCCATTCGGACAGCGCATTGGTGACGGAAGCGCCGACGCCGTGCAAGCCGCCGGATTTTTTGTACCCTCCGCCTCCGAACTTGCCGCCCGCATGAAGAATCGTAAACACCACCTGCGGTGTGGGAATGCCTGTCTTGTGCATACCGGTAGGTATACCGCGGCCGTTATCCTGTACCGTCACCGATTGGTCCTTATGAATGATGACGTCGATCTCTGAGCAATACTTGGCCAGATGCTCGTCCACCGCATTGTCCACGATCTCCCAGATCAAATGATGCAATCCCGATGAACTGGTACTGCCGATATACATCCCCGGCCGTTTGCGGACCGCTACAAGTCCCTCCAGCACCTGAATATCGTCAGCACCGTAATCCGTCGGCGCTGCATTTCCAAACAAATCCAGTTGTTCCGCCATTAAAGCCTCCTACACACCTTTTGTCTCCATTCAGCTAACATGCATTATAACATTTGAAAGGATTAGTTCAATACATCTTTTTTCGTAAACACTACAAAAGACACAAGTACGGATACCAGCCCCCATACCGTCAAAACGGCTAAGGAAAACGGCAAATCCATGCCTTTAATGGGCGGAAGCGAGCCCGCCAAATAATCGGTAAGCTCCAGATTGACCATGAAAAAATATTTTGCCGTTTCCCATGAGGACACCATATTGCTCAAAATCGTACCTGAGATCAGCACCGCCAGCATGATCCCCATCCCCGCCGCCGTGCTGCGAAATAATACGGATACCATCAGCGTCATCAAGGCCACAATCAGCGCGGAATACCATACCAGCCCGAACTGCATGAACAGATAAAGCCACTGCTCGACCGGACGGACCAGGGAGAAATCGATCTCCGTTCCCGAGAGCTGAAAACCGAAAAAGACGGGCATGTCCCAGCCCCCGTAACCGAAGACAGCGCCGGAAATCAGATAGGCGAGCAAGCCTGTGGCAATGACGATGATGGAAGTAAACAGAATCAGCGCAATCAGCTTGCTCAGCAGGATTTTCCACCGCTGAACGGGCCTGGTCAACAGCAGCTTGATCGTTCCGGACGTGTGCTCTCCGGACACCAGATCCGCCGCAATCACCATCACCATGAGCGGGATGAACAGGCCGACCGCATTTTTCACAAACTCTCTTGTAAAGGTTACCCCGTTCGGGGAGGCCGGATTCACATCTTTATCCAAATAATATTGCGCGAGGCTGACCTCGACCCTGCGCCACTGCTTCCACTCCTCGGGCATCCGGTTGCTGCCGAGGCTGCGGGTATAATCAACGATTTTCTGACGCTGCTCCGCCCGCCAGTCATTGGTCCCGAACTGCTTGAGGTGGTTTTGGGTCACTTTCAACTGGGCATAGGTAAACATAGGAATAATCGCAGCAAGGATGAGCAGCACGACCAGAAGTCTCTTTTTCTTGACAATCTTGATGCACTCATTTTTGACAAGCGGATACAAACTAACCAATGCGCTCTCCCTCCGTCAGCTTCAAGAATAGATCCTCCAGCGTCGGATTTTTGATCTCAATACCGTACAGCCGCACCCCGGCTTCCACCATGCGCCGCGATACATCCGGTATGGCGTCCAGATTCATTTGTGTAACGATCTGCGGCTGAATGGCTCCAGTCCCGGTTTCGCCTGCAGACGAAGCCTGGTTACCGCCGGGGAAAATCACGACCTCCGGCTCGGCCTTCAAGATGTGCAGCGCCCGGTCTATCGGTTGAACGCTCCAAACGACGGTACTGGCCGACTCATCCACCAGCGCGGACACCTCGCCGACCTTGATGACCTCTCCCTGACTGATAATGGCGACACGATCGCACATCTGCTGGATTTCGCTAAGCAAATGGCTCGATATGAAAAGGCTGAGACCCGAATCCGCCAGCTTGCGGATAAATTCGCGCAGCTCCTTGATGCCCTGCGGATCGAGACCATTGGTAGGCTCGTCGAGAATCAGCAGCTTCGGGTCGTTCAACAGCGCCTGAGCAATGCCAAGCCGCTGCCTCATCCCCAATGAATAGGTCTTCACTTTGTCGTGAATACGCTGGTCCATCCCGACAATGTCAACGACCTCCCGAATACGTTGGTCGGTAATGCCGGGCAGCATCCGGGCAAAATGCTCCAGATTCTCCCAGCCGCTCAAATACCCGTAAAGCTCAGGGTTTTCCACGATACAGCCGACATACTGAAGCGCCTCGTTATGCTCCTTTTGCACGTCATAGCCGCAGATTCGGATCGATCCTTCCGTAGGGCGGATCAAATCGACCAGCATGCGGATCGTCGTCGTCTTCCCTGAACCGTTCGGACCGAGAAACCCGAAGATTTCACCGGCATACACGTCAAACGAAATGCCTTTGATGATCAAACGATTGCCGATTTTCTTCTTCACGTCGTTTACGGACAAAACCAGCTGCGCCTCTCTCCCCTTGGCGTGCGCTTTATCCTGGGCATTCACCGTTATCATATCTGCAGCCCCTCCTGCTCCTAATTCAAAATATCGACGATCCGTTGCGCAATCCGCTCATAGCCTTGCTGATTCGGATGGAAATGATCGATATATAAGTACTTGTTCACATTCAACTGAAACAAATCGTAGGTCGGTACGACCGTAATGTTCGGATAACGGCTGGCCAAGTCGAAAGCGCCCGTGTTCCAGCTTTGAATAACCGGGGCTCCCGCACGGTTCGAATCCAGATCCAGAAACGGGTGATACAAGCCTACGTACATGATTCTTGCGCCGGGGTTCGCCTTGCTCACCCGGTCGAACACCTGCTCCAGACGCTTCAGCGCCTCCGGAATCCGCTGTGCCGCTGCCGCCGGATTGAACCCTTCCTCCGAATCCGAAGTTCCTTGCGACGTCTGCGGGCTTGTCCCTTGCGACCCCCGGGAGGGATCCGCGGCGCCTTGTGTGTCCTGTCCGCCCTGCGGGTCGAAAATATCCGCCCCGCCCTCAAATAAATCGTTGCCCCCGATCGTCAAAAGCACAAGATCCGCATCTCCGAGCGCTTTCTCCACATCGACTTTTTTGGCGTCCCAATCCTTCAACAGATCATATGTTCGAAAACCGGGAATAGCAAAATTATTATAAACGAATACCGGTTTGCCCAGCTGCTCCTCCAGCTTGTCCCGGACTTGTCCGACGTACCCCTTGCCGGTCAGATCTCCGGTTCCAGCCGTCAGCGAATCCCCCAGGGCCACGATGCGTATCTGCTCTTTAGCTTCCCAGGCATCCTGCCGGGGCTTAGTCTCTACAGAAGGAGCAACCTCCCCCGGACTCTCCGGTACGGAGGGTTTTGGAAACATAATCTGATTTACGGCATACGCAAAGCCGCCAACGCACAGGATCGTGGACAATAGCGCCGACAGCCCGACAGTGCGCCATAACCACCGTGATGATTTCACTGCTCTCCCCCATTTCTTTCGTTGAATCAAGCTGCATCTTTTTTTAGAGTAGCGGTTTGAGCAGCGATTTGCAAACTTGAAGCCCGGTTCCAATCGGCTGTACGGCATAGCAAATGGGTTTGCACACAAAGGTTTAAGCAGCATCACTCCTTGAACGGCTGTAAAATTCATGTGTATCGTATCATGCTTGTATATGGTTTAGTCGGAGGGTTGCAGAGGAAAATGGAGGAATAGCAGGGGATAACCAATACCGTCGAAGGTCTGTCAAGCCGGATCAAAAATAACGGACCGGTTGCGGGGCGAACCATTATAGACTGAAATATTTCATCGGATTTTGCTGGCGGCCGTTTTTGATGATTTCAAAATGCAGATGAACGCCTGTAGAGTTGCCCGTGCTGCCCATGACGCCGATTTTTTCTCCCTTTTTTACGGTCTCGTCCTGGCGGACCCCCAGCTTGCTCAAGTGTCCGTACAGCGTTTCATACCCGTTGCCGTGATCAATAATAATGCAGTTGCCGTAGCCGGATTTCCAGCCGGCAAAAATGACCTTGCCGTTATCCGATGCCAGAATCCCGCGCTCATCGGACACGAAATCCGTGCCTTTATGATTTTTACCCCATCGAAGGCCAAATTCGCTGGTCACTTTGGCACGCAGCACCGGCAGGGTGAACTTCCCTGTTCCCGTTCCGGGAATCACCTTTGTTCCTTGACGGACGATGCTTTGCACAGGGGCCTCCACGAGCTGCTCGCCAATCTTCTTCTCTTCCTTCAGCTCGCCGTTGACGCGAACGATTTGATAAGACACCTGCTTTAAGCCGGGCTTGCCATTAGATACAATCTGGATCACGCCGGATTTCAATCCGCTGTCCTTTTCATATTTTACTCCGCTCGGCACCTTCACTTGCTCCGTGCGCGTTTCTCTCGTCACTACAGAGAGCCATGGCTGCTGTACGCTCAAATTCAGCTTTTGTCCGATACGGATCAAATCATTTTTAATACCGGGATTATTCGCCCGAATCAGATCGGAAGGGATACGATATCTTTGTGCGATGAGGGAGATGCAATCTCCGGGCTGCACCGTATATTCCATAGGCTGAACGTCTCCGGTCACAATCCGGTTCAGCACCGTCTCATAAGCCTCCACTTTGCCGGGAGTCACGGCCGTCTCCAGCAGTTCCACCCTTTGTACAAATTCGGCGGTTGTCCTTCCTTCGGGCGTATTCCCTTCTTGTCCGGCAGACAACACCGAAGCCTCCTTATGCTTTTGGGAAGCCATATAAGGAGCCTTCACCTGTTCCAATATTGCGGCGGCCGTCTCGGGATCCTTGACAATCCCCGCCGTTCTCCCCTCAATCCGGATCTCTACGGCATAGTAAGTAAACATGATTTTCTCCTTCAAAGCGGCCAGGACCGCATCAAGGTCGATCACGTCGCGGCGCGTAGTGCTCTCTTCAAAGCGAAGCCGATCCAAATTGGACGTGAACCGGTAAAAGGAGTGCCGCTGCCCTGCTTCTTCATAACGATCCGCCTTCCACCGCCGGATCTTGTCGGTATCGGATACGGTGCCAACCCATTGGTCGTCCAGGAACACATCGTACAAGACGATGCTATGGGCCTTCACAAACCATCTGCCCGAAATGACGACAGCTATAATCACAGCAAAGGCTGTAAACCATTGAATGAAAGCCAGCGTTTTTCCCATTGCGCTCGTGCGGTTCTTCAATGTCTTTTACCCCCTTCAGACGGTGATACGAGAAAATGTAAATAAATGCCATATCGTTTGGCACCCTCACCATATATATGTCGTTCATGCCGAGATAAGACAAGAAAACAAAAAACCTCCCTAAATTCCGCTTTTGAAAGGGAATTCGGGAGGTTTGGCCGGACTGTCTGAAGTTTACTTTCACTATCTGCCGCTTGCTTCGGCGCATCGTATTTTGCTCTCCAAAGCCTGGAACCCTTTTTCGTTGTATGCCTTGACCCTGGCGCAAAAAAGAAGAAAGCTGTCCACGCATGGACAGCCCGCAATAATTCACGCTCATGACCCGATGCGGTTCAGCAACCGCTCATGCTTGGCCTGCAGCTCGTGCAGATCCAGCTTCATCTCAAGCGCTTCGATCAAGCCGGAGACATGCTCCTCCAGCGCTTGACGCAGACGGTCCGCAAGCTCAACCGTCGCGCTGCGCAGCTGGGCCTCATATGCTGCTGCCAGCAAAGCGGTCTGTGCTTCTACAAACCGGTCCATCGGGCCGTTTAATCTCGATTCCAGCTCCCGGCGGAGCTGGGCTTTCCCGTCACCCTCGAAAAAATGCTTGGGATTCTTATAGTAGCCCGCCAGCCATTTGATTTGAATATCCTCCGCCTCCAGTGAAAGCGACAGCTCCGGAGTCCGCAGCTTCATCGGTTCAAAGTCCGGGGCGTCAAAGGAGGGGATCCCCCTTTCCTGAATGGCGGCCACCCACGTTACCGCCGATTGCCGGACGAGCTTGTTGATTTTGTTCTCAATCCGCAGCGTGGTGGCGAGCACCTCCTGCGTCAAGTCAAACGAAATCATACGGCGCAAATCTTCCCAGGCCGATTGGAGCACCGTTTTTATATCTCTCCCGTCCTCGCGGAACACAGATGGATTGAACGCAAGGTTGAACAACTCGCCGAAGCGGTACTGCGTCCGCTGCTTGACGTAATAGAGCAGCTCCTGAATTTCCTTTGCCAGCTCCCGTGCGTCCGCATCTCCGTCCTGCCTCTCCAGAAGAGAAGCCCCGGCAGCCCATGAGGCACGAAGCGCTTCCGCCTGCCGGCTTCGTTCCGCCGCATCCTCCCTTGCGCTGTCCATCCACCGCTGCAGCGTCTCTGCCGCGCGGCGAATATCTGCATCCCCTGCCTGAATCGCCATTTCCGTCAGCTCTTCGAATGTGAAACGGACAAACTCCTGCTCGAAGCGGAGGATGCCGGATTGGCTGACCGTTTCCTCATCCTTACGCAGCTTGCCTTCCAGTGCATAGTAGCTGGACAGCGGGTAAATCCGCGGCTGCCGAATCCCGTGCTGCAGGAGGTTGTTTTCCACATGGTTCACGACCCCCTCCAGTTCTTCGGCCGAAGACGCCAGATCGGCGGCATTGACGATGAAGAACATTTTGTCCATCTCAAAGCTGTCCTTCACCCGTCCGAGCTGAAGCAGAAATTCTTTGTCCGCATGGGAAAACGCATGATTATAATAAGTCACGAAAAGAATCGCATCGGCATTTTTGATATATTCAAAAGCTACCCCGGTATGGCGGGCGTTGATGGAATCCGCTCCAGGGGTATCCACCAGTACGACGCCCTGCTCCGTCAGCGGATTCGCATAATAAAGCTCGATCAGCTCGACGAAGCACGACCGCGCTTCGTCAGCGGCATAATCGCCGAACTGGTCGGCGGTTACGCGAAGATCCTGCCCAAGGCTCGGGCTCATCTCGTCCCAGCCTTTCTCCACCGCCTTCAGGAAAGCGTAGTGCGGCTTTCCTTTGCCCGGCACCTGATCGGCCTTCAGACGGCGGATGATCTCCAGCGCGTCAGCCAGCGAACCAGCCGGAACTCCAAGTACTTCAAGCGAGTAAAGCAAGTCCGACGTCAGCCTGTCGCGGCTTTTCATCCGGACCCTGGCCGTTCCGTGCGGCCAGCCGGCCTCCGGATCGGGCGGCATGATCTTGTTGATCGCCGCTGTCGTCGGGTTCGGCGATACGGGCAGCACCCGCTCGCCGATCAAGGCGTTGGCGAAGCTCGATTTGCCTGCACTGAAGGCGCCGAACAGCGCGACAGTGAAGCGGTTGTTCGCCAGCCGCTCCGCCTTCTCAA
>NZ_JALJRM010000018.1:0-109863 GCF_024519685.1 Paenibacillus sp. Pae15
AAGTGCCTCTAAACCCTTGTGACATAAGGATTTTTTGATTATTCAGCAAGCCCTATATACATTTTTTGAATCCCCGCTTCGCAGCCATCGACGATGCGGGGAATTTTTTGTATGAAGGGAAAATTCATTCACACGCTATACCGTCGCCATCCCTGTCCAAACCGCTGCGGTAGCCGGGGTCTCCGCGGTGAAGAGGAGCTTTGCCCGCAGCCTGGACTTCAGCGCATTTGCCGTAGTAGACCTCCTCATTCCGGGATGGCTGGGGCTCGGACGAGATCTGTGCCTTGTTGTCATCGTACCCATGATCCGAGGCATAGTCTTCGATGCTCCAGATCCCGAGCCTGGCCTTCTGGGCTTTCTTCTGGATTTCCCTGAAGCGGTCCACATATTTGACATCCGGAGGAAAAACCGAGACTCTGGCTAATCCTTTTTCAAGGAGCACCTCATTGAACATTTGATCGTCTACATATACGTAGGCCAGAATGCGTCCGTACCGGTCCCGCTGGGAAACATCGCGTTCCAGCTTGACCTCCTTGCCTTCCAGCGTTTTTTTGGCGAGTGCGGAGGCTTCGGGCCCGAACGGCTGCACGGGCTTGTTCGGATGGACGGTTTCGGGCGTATCTACCAGAATCATTCGGACCGTTTCTTCTTTACCCTCCAATTCAACTTTGATCGTATCGCCGTCGACGACCCCGGTCACTTTGGCGGTGGAGAATATCTTGTTCTCTGCTGGCGAGGCGGGAGTTGAGGCGGCTTGTAAATTGCCGCACCCTGAAATTATAATCGCAGCTGCTAATACCATGGCTGAAATTCCGGACCATTTTTTCAATTCAAGCTCCTCCTTAAAAACAAAAAACGAAATAGGCAAAGCCCCTCAGGTACTACCTCAAGGGGCTTTACCGCGTTTACGGTCATGTTAAAATTACCACGAATAACCATACAGGTCAATAAACTGATCAAAGACAGTCACCTATCAGTTCCTTTTACAATATTCTAAGGTTATAAACAGTGAAGAGGTGAACCTGATGGCTGTTGTTAAAGCTAGGGATCAAGATATTGCGCTCCTTGCAAGATTACTTCGTGCCGAAGCGGAAGGGGAGGGCGAGCAGGGCATGCTGCTGGTCGGCAACGTAGGGATTAACCGCATCCGCGCGAATTGTTCCGATTTTATCGGGATCCGCACCATTCCGCAAATGATATATCAACCTCACGCTTTTGAAGCCGTACTTCACGGGTATTTTTATCAAAATGCCAGGGAGCGGGAAAAACGTTTGGCCCGAAGATCGGTGAACGGGGAACGGCATTGGCCGGCAAAGTTCAGCTTGTGGTATTTCAGACCGCCCGGAGACTGTCCTCCGACATGGTATAATCAGCCTTTTGCAGGACGCTACAAGAATCATTGCTTCTATGAACCGACAGCAGAAGAATGTGAAAATGTATACAATACGTATTAAATCGATCGATAAGCTTATGTGGATTTGGAGCCGGCGTGCTTCTTTTATGGGGGACAAAGCTCTCCAGCAACTTATTGCTGGAGAGCAATAATCAAATTGGCAGAGTTATCTTTTGCGTCTCTTTGCGTTGGCGATGGCTGCCCCTGCTCCATAAGGTCCGCAAGGAACGTGAGATGATATTGGTCCCACATTTCTTTCAATATAAGTGTGAACATGTTTAAAGACGGGGACACAGTGATGACGATTGATCACTTCAATAGGATGAATGACCTGAACAAGCTGCGGATGGTAAAAATCTCTAAAGATTTGAGTGGGTCTTTGGACAATGGGATCTGCTGGCGGGCAGCATTTACCTGGATGAGTCAATTGATATCCCTCCTTATCTGTTTGCAAACAGTATACGTAACATAGGGGGATATCGATTGTTCGTTCGCCTTGATTTTATGTTTTTTTTTGGGAAACAAGTATAGGTGCTGGTCTATTTTCCCCAAGTTTCATGATAAATGAGGTCCTTGAGGGATTTTCGTTTTTCCCAGTTTGCGGATTCCAAAATAGGCATGGACGGATATTGATCGGTATATCCAATCGAAATCAATGCGATCGGATCGATATGAGGCGGAATGTTCAGGATGTCGCGGACATCATTCTTTTTATAAAAGCTGACCCACCCCATGGCCAAACCTTCGGCACAAGCGGCCAGCCACATATTTTGAATAGCACAGGCTGTAGACATGATATCGGTTTCGGGAATCGAATTGCGTCCCAATACGTGTGATCCGCCGCGTGTGGGATCGCACGTAATGCAGATCGTGACAGGAGCCTCCTTGATTCCTTCGATTTTGAGACTCAGAAAGTGGTCCTGCCGATTCTCCTCGTAATGGATGGCTAATGCGCGTCTTTCTTTATCCGCCGCCCAAGCCAACCGCTCTTTAACCTCTTTGGAGGTTACCACAATAAAATTCCAAGGCTGCATGAATCCTACCGAAGGACCATGATGCGCTGCATCCAGTAGCCTCATGATGATTTCATCGGGTACCGGATCGGAAAGAAATGTGCGAATATCCCTTCGGGTATAGATAATCTTGTATAAAGCTTCTTTTTCGAATTCAGTAAACATCTCGCTCACCCCGTTCTGGAGGAATCTTTTTTTCTCGCTGTTTTATCATATTAGCAAGAAAACGTCTTCATTGTAAATCGGCAGATGGGTCGTGTTCTTTTGCCGGAATACCATGTGTTTCCGACAAGGCTTATGCTATAATGACAACAGAAGACAAGCTTTTAGAAAGAGGGATTTCATGAGAAATGTACCTGGGATGATGCAGCTGCCTTTCGGGGTTCCGCAAGAGCAGGGAGCGGGCATTGGAACATTGGATTGGGGCGAGCAAGAGTGGGGAACTCACCGTTATCATGTGCGGAGATTAATCCGTGAGTCCGTTCAGCTGCTTGCGAAGCCGGAGAAGGCGGCAGTGCTTGGAGCGGGTAATCACGGCGATGTGGATCTCCCGGGTCTGGCCGTTCATTTTCAGCAGGTGACTGTGCTGGATACGGAAGACAATATGCTGGAAGAATGGCTCAAAGAGACGGGAGGGCTTGCGCTAAGCCGTCTGAAATCGCTCACCAGAGTCGATTATACTTGCTTGGATCACATCTCGTTTTACGAAAAATTTGAGGAAATGCTCATGAATGGGGCTTCCGGTACGGAAATTGCGGACTACCTTCGGGATTGTGTATTCGAGGTACGGCGTTACGAGGCACTGCCTCATTTAAATAACACCTTCTCACTTGTCGTATCCTCCGGCGTTCATACCCAGTTGTTTTATATAGACGCGCTAACACAGCTTTACAGCCATTTGGAACGCTACGCGGAGCAGGACATTCGTCAAATCATTGAGGCGCTCGGTTACTTGCGCAACAGCTTGATATCCGATTATAACCGGCTGCTTCTCTCCCTGGTGAAACCGGATGGAAGAGTGGCGGTGTGGACAGATATGATTTTGCTGGATGAGGACAAGAAGTGGATTGCCGAGGAGTTAAGCCAGCCTCGGGGGGATCGGGAGCGGGCAAGGTTCCTGTTCGAGGCGTTTGGAAAATACGGGATGGAAACAGCCGTTATCGGATTGAAGGATCTTTATGACCGGATGCGTCCCGAGCAGCTGCTGTTTCGAAGCTGGGTATGGCATACGGAAACCGGAAAAACGTATATCGTTGCCGGAATGTCAGGCCATCCCCGTTCATAAGCGCTTAAATTCGAGAAGCTCCTCTTCCGTACAAAAGCTGCATCCGGGGAGAACCGTTTTGTTTCGCAGCTTGACGGCCATTTGGTTCAGTACGCCGGTCAGGGCAGCGATATCCGCTTCATTCCATGAGAATTGAATGCTGTATTCATCATGCTCTTCTTCCGATCTCATGCTGCGAACGATGGTGCCGACCGGTTTGAATTCTTTGTGCATGACGGTAAATTTCAGCTCGACGAGAAGGTTGTCGTCATCCGGCAGCGGAGTTGCGGTGCGGAAGCGGGCCCCGCCTGCGCTCAGGTCCAGCAGCGCGGCTTTGACGATTCTGTATTCAGGCATGAGGTCCTTGTAATCTATCATTTTTAATTCGGCGCACAGCGGATGCTGAAACGGTAAACGAAAAAAATGCCGCCTGTTCGCGTTGCTCATTTAACTACGCCCTTTACATAAATATATGCATACCTTATTCTCCCTTACTATACCGTAAGGGGTTTGTCCGAGGCAACAAGCACCGGCAGCCAAAAAACCGCTTTTCAATAAAGCCGCAATATTTTATAAAGGGAATATGGAGCGCCAATATCGAATACATAAGGACATTGGCGCTAAACTAAATCGATTAAGGGGTTCAGACACACTATGAAAAAGCTGTATAGCCAAATGACGCCCGAGGAACTCCAAACGGAGATGAAACTGCTTCAAGAAGAGATGCAGCGGGCTGAATTTCCGAGCCAGCGTTCGGTGTTGGAGCGCAAGTATTATGCGGCCAAGGCATATACGCTGAATCCGGCCGATTTCCCGCCCGGATTATATAAAGTAGACGGCGAACAACTGCCGTTCGAGGTACATTATGTGAATGGGATTATGGCCTGGGGAACATTGGGGCAAGAACCCGACGCCAGCTTCCCGATTTCCATGCTGACCCGTTTTTCCTAAAATGCCGTTTGCTTCTGGAACGATGAGGAAAAATCACCCTCACGGGTATGGAAACCAGCTGACGGCTGGATGTTCGGTTGGTTCGGCTGCACCATAGTGACTGGAAGCGCCGGTTGGATGGAGGCGGGGTTCAAGCTCATACGAAAATTTTTGTCCGGTTTGGCTGAATCTGCCGTTCAGCAGCTTCCGCGGCTGTAGCCGTTGGAAGGGTGATGGTGAATTTGGTTCCCATATTCGGTACGCTTTCCACTTCGATCGTTCCCTCGTGATCCTGTACGATCTTGTGGCAGATCGACAGCCCAAGTCCGGTTCCGGACTCTTTGGTTGTGTAAAAGGGGATGAAAATCTGATCAAGCTCCGACTCGGGGATGCCTTTGCCCGTATCGGTTACCTCAATGACGGCGTTATTGTTCTGCAGATAAAGATGAATATATACCGTACCTTGCTCAGGCATAGCCTCGAGGGCATTTTTGACCAAGTTCAGCAGCAGCTGCAGCATCTTGTCCTGATCCATAAACATGCAAACTCCGTGGCCTTCATCCTTAAAGCCGATTTGATGGCCCAAACGGGTGATTTCCGAATCAAGCAATGAAATGACGCGGCTAATGCAGCTTTCAATCGTTTGGATTTTATAATGGGTGACATGCGGCTTGGAGAATTGCAAAAATTCGGCGGTCAGCATGCTCATCCGGTTAATTTCATCCATAATCAGGTCGTACCAAGGCTCGATATTGTAATTCCCCGCTCTGGACAGCTGCAAAAATCCTTTGACCGTCGTCAGCGGATTGCGTATTTCGTGCGCCATGCCAGAAGCCAGCTCGCCAACTACGCGAAGCTTCTCGGAACGCAGCATGTGCTCCTCCCGCTTCAGCCAGCTTTCCCGCTTCATCATATACAAATTATGTTCGGCTACAAGAATCAGATCGTCTTTGTTCAGTCCGTCTTCAGGATAACTGGCGATACCGAAATTGATTTCGATGCCCGTGAGCTTGGGAAATTCGGAAGCGAGCAGTTGGGTGATCGTATGTATCGTTTTCTTCGGGTCGCTTGCCGTAACCACGATGGCGAATTCATCGCCGCCGTAACGGGCAATCAGGGAAGCGTCAGGGAACATAATACGGAGCAGTTCGGCCGCTTGCTTCAATATTTTGTTGACGCCCTGAAAGCCGTTCGTCGTATTCAGTGACTTTAAATTTTTGCAATCAATCAGAACCAGAATGCTGCTTTCTTTCTGTTCCACAAAAATTCCCATCTGCCGGTGAAATTCCTGAAAGTTGTATAGACCCGTTAGTAAATCGTGGGTGCTCAGGTGCTTTTTTTCATTTGTCAACAACTGCTTCTGCTGCTCGATGGCATACATATATTTCCGGAACAGATAAGCCATGAGTATGCAGCTTGCCGCGGTGAAGACGATGTCGGTTACTGTATATATCGTTACCGTGCTGTAGGTCAGTACGGCAAGGGAATAGGCTGTCATCATCCCTAAATTATAGGATAGCGCCAATGTAAGAGAAGGCGTCTTGTAAAAAATGATGCCCATATGCAGCAAATACAGCGGCAAGATCCAATGGGTTGCGCTGAAGATATGGAGCACAATCAGCAGTACCAGTTGAACGGCATGAGGTACGGGAATGATTTTGCGGGCCGCATGGGACAGCATATAAATGAAAGTTATGCCAATGAGTAAAAGAGGGCTTTCAGTTTGCTGGAAATATAGGGAGGAAGCGCAGATAAAACCAGCATAAATGACGAAGACTGTGCTACCGTTCATAATGAAACTCCAACTCCCGACTAAATCAATTGATAATATATGGATTCTGTATTTGTAAAGTAATTCCTGCCGGGTCACTATCTTTTTTTAAGCGCTTCATTTTACTTGGTTCGTCATCGTTTGATTTTTTGGGGAGATAAATCAAAAATAAGCCGGACGGAAAACCGTGCCGGCTTATTACGGGTTAGCATCAGAACCCGGGAAGGTTATCGAGATTATTGGACGGATCGCCGTCCGCATTGGAGCGCAGATGTTCATCCCCGTCCCGTCCGCGGAACACGTTGACATTCTCCAGCTGGCCGTCTTTGGCAAGCTGTTGAGCCTCCAGGTAATCCACCACTTCGCCGTTAGACAGCTTCAGGTCTACAATATCGCCGTCGCCGTTCTTGCGTACGGCAACGACGTGCCGCTTGTTTTGACTCATCGTTGATCGCCTCCTTGTTCATAGCATGCTCAGGAAGGAGGCAAATGATGCCTGCCGTTATCCGAGCACCTCGGCAATCCGGCTGTAGGCCCAATCCAGATCGGATTTGGCGATGGTGAGCGGGGGAGCCAGGCGAATGACGTTTTCATGCGTCTCCTTGCATAATAAACCTTTGTTTTTCAACTGCTCGCAATAAGCTCTGGCCGGTACGGCCAGCTCCACACCGATGAACAAACCGCGCCCGCGGATGTCGCGGATCAGCGGATTGGTTAGCTGGCGGAGAAGGCCGAGAAAGTAGTCTCCGAGCTCCAGGGAGCGTTCGGCCAGCTTCTCGTCCTGCACGACCTGTATGGCGGCTGTCGCCACGGCGCAGGCGAGCGGGTTGCCTCCGAAGGTCGAGCCGTGCGACCCCGGCTCGAACACCTCCAGCACCTCGCGGTCTGCCGCTACGGCGGAGATGGGCAGGACGCCTCCTCCCAGCGCCTTGCCGAGGATGTAGGCATCCGGCTCCACGGATTCCGCATCGCAGGCGAAGCGGTACCCCGTTCGTCCAAAGCCGGTCTGAATTTCGTCGGCGATAAGCAGTACGCGCCGCTGCTTGCAAATGGCTGCGGCCTGCTGCAGGTAGCCGGCAGGAGGGAGCACGATGCCGCCCTCCCCCTGAATCGGCTCGACAAGGAAGGCGGCCGTTCGCGGGGTGATGGCGCGTTCCAAGGCCCCCGCATCGCCGTAGGGGATGACGACAAACCCGGGGGTGAAGGGCCCGAAGCCGCGTTTGTACTCCGGATTCGAGGAGAAAGAGGTAACGGTTACCGTTCTGCCGTGAAAGTTGCCTTCGCAAACGATGATTTCCGCCTGGTCCTCGGGGACGTTTTTACGAAAGTAAGCCCAGCGGCGGGCTGCCTTGATCGCCGTTTCCACCGCCTCGGCCCCGGTGTTCATCGGCAGGATCATCGGCTTGCCGGTATAATCGGACAAGCGCTCATAGAACCCGCCCTGCCGCTCGTTGTGAAACGCGCGCGAGGTCAGGGTAACGGAGTCCGCCTGATCCTTCAGCGCGCGGATGATACGGGGATGGCGGTGCCCCTGATTGAGCGCCGAGTAGCCGCTCAGCATATCGAGGTATTTCCTGCCCTCCGGGTCATAAACCCATACCCCCTCCGCTTTGGAAATGACCACGGGAAGCGGCTGATAATTCCGCGCCCCGAACCGGTTCGTGCGGCGAATGATATCTTCCGATGTCGGTTTCATGGTGTTCCCTCCTATAAAATACGCTGCCCCAGCAGAGAAGAAATCAGCTCTGCGGCCAGCCTTGCCGTTTGGTTATCGCGTTCCAGCGCCGGATTGACCTCTACCATCTCCGCCGATAGCACGCTTCCGGCTTCGTACAGCAGCTCCAGCGCCAAATGCGCTTCGCGGTAGCTGATTCCGCCTTTGACCGGCGTTCCCGTTCCCGGAGCCTCCAGTGGATCGAGGCTGTCGATATCGAAGCTGACGTGCAGGCCGTCCGTACCCGCGGTTGCTATACGCACCGCTTCCTCCGTGACCCTGGCGATTCCCATCCGGTCGATCTCATGCATGGTGAAGCAGGTAACGCCTTCAGCGCGAATCAGCTCCTTTTCTCCGGGATCCAGCTGCCTGGCCCCGATAATGACCGTATGCTGCGGCCGGATTTTGGGAAGAAAGCCGCCGATCCGCGTCAGCCGATGATGTCCTATGCCAAGCGACGCCGCAAGGGACATACCGTGAATGTTGCCGGAAGGACTGGTGTCCGGCGTATTCAAATCCGCATGTGCGTCAAACCAGATGACGCCGATGCTTCTATAATGCTGCGCAAGTCCAGCCAGCGTGCCGATGGCGATGCTGTGGTCCCCGCCCAGCACCAGCGGGAAGCGTCCGCGTTCCAGCACGTCCTTTATTTGTACAGCGAGCGCTTCATTCACCTTTACCGCTTCATTCAGGTGCCTGGGCTCCGCCTGCGGCACGAAGACGCCGCTCTCCTTGGCGGTTGACGGGGCAGGGACCGGATCCGGAAGCTCGCAGGAATAGCCCAGCTGCCGCAGCTTCCGTTCCAGGCCGGCCTGAAGGATCGCATCCGGACCTCTCCTTACGCCTTTGCGCCCGGCACCCAAGTCGAACGGCACCCGCAGGATGGATAATTCCGGTTTGCCTCTCATAAATGGATACCTCCTATCCGTTCTGGCGTGGTGCTGACGGGCGGTCCCGCCAATTTTTCAATACAAACCACAGATTGGCCGGGCGTTCCGCCATGCGCCGGACGAAATACGGGTACCACATCCGTCCGTAAGGTACGTAACAGCGCACCTTGTAGCCCTCCCGGGCAAGCTGCTCCTGCAGCGGCACACGCACGCCGTACAGCATCTGGAATTCATACCTGCTTGCCGGTATCCCGTTTCTCCTCGCGTAGGTTTTCGTCCAGGCGATGATTTGTTCGTCGTGGGTCGCAACGGCAGTGTAGACGCCGGCATCCAAACGGACCCGAATCAGCCGCTTCATGTTGGCATTTACGTCGTCCATGCTCCGGTAAGTGAGATGCCCCAGTTCACGATAGGCGCCCTTGACCAGCCGCAGATTGACCTTCGCCTTGGTTAACTGCCTGACGTCCAGCCTGCTCCGGTATAAGTAGGCTTGTATAACGGTGCCGACGCGGGTTAAGCCTTCGGCATGAAGGCGGTGCACCATGGCTATAGTATCGTCGGTATATGGTGAATTTTCCATGTCGATGCGTACGAAGTTTGTGAGCTGTTGTGCTTTTTCAACGATATCCCGGATATGGGCGTAGCAGGCCGCCGGGTCTAAAGCCAATCCCATCTGGGTCGGCTTCAAAGAGACGTTTGAATCCAATGCGTCGTGGTGAATCCTCTCAAGCAGCGTGATATACTCTCTTTTAAACCGGTCCGCCTCCGCTAAATCGCGAATGCTCTCGCCAAGCAGGTCCAAGGTGGCGGAGATTCCCTTGGCATTCAAACGCCGAATTTGCAGCAGCGCCTCATCGGCTGTTTCTCCTGCGACGAACCGGCTTGCCCCGAGCTTCATCCCGTACCGGTGAGCCATCTTCCCGACGACCCGGTTTCCGGCGAGCGCAAGCAGAGCAGAACGGAACAGTCTGGTACCGATATCCAAACATGAACACCCTCTTTCCGATTTGCTTCTTGTACGCGGCGCGGCGGCATATATTATGTAGCAGAAGGGCAGCAGCGTTGGGCGTTGGATCTGTGAAGCCGGCGCCGCCGGCTCCGTGCTAATCCATTTTATTCGGCAAGCTCCCGAAATGAGACTTGAAATGAAGATGAGCTTTTCCGTAACATGGTAATTCTGAAGAGGAGGGATGATCATGGTAGAGCCTTTTTGCAACGAACCGTTCACGGATTTTAGCCAATCCGGGAACAGAGAGGCATTCGCAGCAGCGCTGAAGAAGGTACAAGCGCAGCTCGGCCAAGAATACGGGCTGCTGATCGGCGGTGAGAAGCTGATGACGGCCCGGAAGGCCGTTTCCGTCAATCCTGCCGATCCGACGCAGGTGATCGGAACGGTGAGCCAGGCGGACACCGCGTTGGCAGATCGGGCGATCCGTGCGGCAGCGCGCGCGTTTACGTTCTGGAAATCGGTGCCTCCGGCGGGGCGGGCGCGTCTTTTATACAAAATCGCCGCGATCCTGCGCCGCCGTAAAGCCGAGTTTTCCGCCTGGATGGTGGTGGAAGCGGGGAAAAGCTGGGCGGAGGCGGATGCCGATACCGCAGAAGCGATCGATTTTCTGGAGTTTTACGGCAGGGAAACGGAACGTTTGGCGCAGCGGCAGCCGCTTACGCGAATACCGGGCGAGGACAACGAGCTTACCTATATTCCGCTGGGTGTCGGCGTAATCATACCTCCATGGAATTTTCCGTTAGCCATTATGGCGGGATTGACATCGGCAGCCGTGGCGGCCGGCAATACGGTGGTGCTGAAACCGGCCAGCGCGACACCGGTTGTGGCTGCCAAGTTTATGGAGCTGCTTCAATTGGCCGGCCTGCCGGATGGAGTGGTCAACTTCCTGCCGGGTTCCGGACAGGAGGTGGGCGATTACTTGGTGGAGCATCCGCTGACCCGCTTTATCAGCTTTACGGGATCCCGCGAGGTAGGGCTGCGGATCAACGAGCTGGCGGCCAAAACCGCACCCGGCCAGCGCTGGATCAAGCGCGTAGTCGCCGAAATGGGCGGCAAGGATGCGATTATCGTCGACAGCGACAGTGACCTGGAGCTGGCGGCGGAGGCCATTACAGCGTCCGCCTTCGGGTTTGCCGGGCAAAAGTGCTCTGCCTGCTCCCGCGCCATCGTACATGAGAGCGTATATGACGATGTGCTTCGCAGGGTGGCAGAACGCGTAAGCCGTCTGCGTGTGGGTGATCCGTCCGATCCTGAGATTGACGTGGGGCCGGTGATCGACGCCAAGGCTCACCTTAAAATTCTCGAATATCTGGAAATTGGAAGCACGGAAGGCAGGGTAGTTTGCGGAGGCGGAGCGGGAGATGCCAAGGGATATTATATCGAGCCGACAGTAATTGCCGATGTCGACGTCAAGGCGCGGATCGCGCAAGAGGAAATTTTCGGACCGGTGGTTGCGTTTATCAAAGCGGCCTCGTTTGACCAGGCGCTCGAACTGGCCAATGATTCGGAGTACGGGCTGACCGGAGCCGTTATTTCAAGAAATAGGGCTCATTTGGAGAAGGCCCGTACTGAGTTTCATGTCGGCAATCTGTATTTCAACCGCAAATGCACGGGAGCGCTGGTGGGAGTTCATCCGTTCGGCGGCTTCAACATGTCGGGAACGGATTCGAAAGCGGGGGGACGCGATTATCTGCTTCAGTTTACCCAAGCCAAGGTCGTCTCCGAACGCTTCTGACGGGAGGGGATCTGCGACAAAACCTGACCCCGGGGGTCAGGTTTTGGAATGCACCCGTTAAGTAAGCTGCGTCCATGGCGCGGTGCAAAGAATATGCTTACGACGGTAATGGATACGTTTTGAACTGTTCTATGAAGGTCATGCGGCCCGTTTTGCCGATAAATTCAGACATGTTGTCTCCGTAGTGCATAAGCAGCACTTTTTCCTGCACTTCCTCGGGCAGAGTAAGCAGCTCGTCAAGGCAAGCGTGTACGGTACCGGGACAGAACAATTGACAGTCATGCAGAATGACTTCGCAGCCTTGTTCATGCAATCCGGTCAGCAGCGTCTTGCTAAACCTCATGTCTGCGCTGTAAAACACCTTGCCGTTGAGCAGAAAGGAGTAGCTCGCTTTACCGGGGATATGATCGGTAGGCAGCAGCTCCACGGTCAGTTTCGGATGGATGGAAGTCGGCGTTCGTTCCGCCAAAGCAGCGACTTCGAAATAATCGTTCAAGCCGACAAGGCCCTCCGCCTTGTTCTCAAGTCCTCCCCGAAGCGTATGCTCCCACAAGACGGCTTCCAGCGGAGCCGGGACGAGCAGCTTGATTTTACGTTTGAATACATACCTGTACTGAAAAGCAAGTTCTTCGAGCCCGCCTACATGATCCGCATGGATATGTGAGATGAGCACCGCATCGATCCGGTCGAGCGGAATGCCGAGCTCGTACAATGCTCTGGGAGCGGTAATTCCGCAGTCGATTAATAACGTGAAGCCGTCGGCATGAATCAATGCGTTGTTGTTGTAAAAGTTTTTGGCAAATGCGCTTCCCGTACCGATCATTTGAATTTGCAGGCTCATTCGCGATCCTCCACTCGCCTATGGCATACCAGCCGAATATTATTTAATCTACCATGTTTTTTATGAAGGATTCAAGAACATTTTGACAGGTTTTGGATCAGGAAAGAATGGGGGGATAAGGATTGAAAAACGAACATATGTTCTATATAATGAGGTAAAGATCATGAAATTTCGGGTGGGCGAATATGCGGAATAGTGCGATAGAGCTGTGGATTCATCAATATATAGTGACTTTGCATCTGCTTAAAGCGCTGGAGCTGGACCGCAAATACGCCGGAGCGATGAAGCTGTCCCGGATTTGGAACGGATTGTTCGAACGGCTGTCCATTCGGGTGGAGAGGGAGCACGTCGGCATAAAACAGCGGCTGCGCAAGAGCGGATGCCGCATCGTGCTTGAAGAAATCACGCCGGAGCGGAATTATCACGTCATGTACGTGTATCAGGGCTACGAATTTCACTGCTCGATCATGCCGGCCGTGCTCAGGGGCAAGTGTGAAGAGAAGCTGCAGGAACTGCTGGAAGCAAAGGAGTAGGCCCCGCAGACAGCACGGGGAAGACCGGGGAATTTCCCGGGCAAGCGCACGAAACGTCACAGCTCGTCAAAAAGACGGGACATCATTCGACATTCATGTTCGCGTCCTTATTGGCATATTTTGTATAATTAATCAGTGAATACCTTTATAAATAACTAGATATAGATTTTTTTTCAAAAAAGTTTGGGCTTTTCCCACAAACACCGCAACTCTTGCGAACCATCGGAGTATAAGATAACATACCAAGAACACGATGGAGGTTGCTTGAAATGAAGGTGCCGCGATTGCTGACGTTGATGCTGTCGCTTTCCCTCTTCGGGACGACAGGGGTCTACGCCAGTTCCATGTGGGGCGAGTTTGAAGGTTATGTGAAAGCCAAAGTGCTGATTAACAATGCGGAAAGACCGTTCAAGGACGGCGAGACACCCGCTTTTTTGATTAAAGGAAGCACCGTGCTTCCCGTTCGTGCCCTGTCCGAATCTCTGCAAGCTCTGGTCAAATGGGATGACGCCTCGAAGACCGTATCCATTTACAAGCCGAATGTACACATGTTTGTAGCGAAGAAAGTCAATGACGATTATTCCATTAATCAGCCGTTTGGCGGAGTCAAAAAGGGAGACCGGCTGGACTTTGCGGTATTTGCTCAAGTGGACAGCCTGACCATACCGATCCACTCCTTTAAGATTTCCATCATATCGCCTAGCGGCGAGGAAGTGGCGGTTCATGAGAAGGTCGTCGGCGGTCAAAGGGAAAGCTTCTGGTATCCGTGGCCGTTTAACGTGTCGTTTAATGAAGCCGGCAAATATGTAGTGAAATTTTCCATTAAAGATAGCGAAACGGGCAGTTATACCGTAGTCTCGGAGAAACTGATCGTTTCCGGAGAGTAGAACCGAATGAGGATGGCGCTAAACGCCGTCCTTTTTGCTTTTTTAGGGGCTGTTGTGAAGCTTGTTTTGGCGGGCCGGATTTTTGTGCGGAGCCCCGGGCTGTACACGGTAAAGAAATCCGATGATGAGGTTTTCCTTTCATTGACTTGGGACCATGGGCGTGATACGATACGAGGGAACAATATTACTTATTATGACGAAACGAGGTTTTCCCATGAGCGAACATATTCATGACGCTTCCTGCGACCATGATCATGAGGATGATATTTTTATAGTAACCGATGAAAATGGCGTTGAACACGAGATGGTTATGGTATACACCTTTGAAGCAAACGATCGGGCCTATGCAGTGCTTCTTGACCGGAATGATGTAGAGGCTGACGGTGTTATTTTCCGCATTGAAGAAGAAAACGATGAAGCCTTCCTGGCCAGCATTGAGGACGAGGAAGAGTGGGATCGCGTTGTTCAGATTTACAACGAGATCGTGGAAGAACAGCAAGAGCAGTCATAACATCCAAAGCAAAGAACCCTTCTTGAAGGCAAGAAGGGTTCTTTGCTTGAACACGGACATGCAAGAAAAAAGCAGCCTGTCTGTTACCTGCATCATCATAAGTACGTCATTTGCCGGGAAAGATCATGCCCTATTTCCGCGGATTGAAGTACATGACGCGCCCGTTGAATAAATGAAGCTCGGCTTTCCACAGCTTGGCCAAATATTTGCAAAACTCATTGCCCTTTGCTTTATCCCCATGTGTACAGTCATCCGGCAGGACGACCTGTACATAATGGCGCTCTGTACCGGCCTGTGTTTCGGAACCGACACCCATGACGATATATTTGTAGAGGGGGTTTTTTCCTTTTAAATAAAACCATTGGCCCTCCGCCTCGGGCTTCGTTTCCAGCGTATACGGAAACCCTGCATCATCGTACTCCCATTCGAGCTGACGGCCTGTAAGGGCCAGCTGATCCCGGTAATGCATCAGCTGATTCTTCAGTTCATCCAGCGTTAACGAGGAAACGGCGGACCCTTCGACGAACTTAATATAAGCGCTTTGCGCCATGATGAATGCACCTGCCTACATAATGAACTGGAAAGGTTTTCTTGTATCAAGCACCATGACCATCATAGCATTAAGAAAAACCAAATACAATACTGCTTAAGGCTTTTGCGGACAGCTGAGCAGACAGCAGGAAAAGGGGATACCTATGAACCAAAGCGGATTGTTCAGCGATTATTTGCTGGTTACGGATATGGACGGGACGCTGCTGAACAGCGAAAAGGACATTAGCCCGGAGAATCTAGCCGCAATCGAGCGGTTTACGCAGCACGGCGGACGGTTTACCCTGGCAACGGGGCGCATAGCGTCTTCCGTCAGGCGCTATGTCAACCGGCTGCCGGTCAACGCTCCGGTCATTCTTAGCAACGGTGCCGTCATCTATGATTACGAACGTGAGAAATCGCTGTGGATGAGGACGCTGCCTGCATCCTGCAGAAATGTGCTGAAGCGGGTCTTGGAACGGTTTCCGGAGCTGGGCGTTGAAATATACGCCAGGGACGGCCATGCGCCCTATATTTTGCAGGACAACGATACCACGGAGCGCCACCGGCGGATTGAGGGGTTTGCCCTGCAGACGATTCGGTTAACCGATGCACTGTCTGAGCCTTGGATCAAAATACTGTTCGCCTGGGAACCGGCATGGCTGGATGAAGTCGCTGCGGCCGTGAACGAGCTTACAGGGGATGCGGAGGTTGTCTGGGTCCGGTCGGACGATAAATACCTGGAGATGCTGCCGCAGGGGGCGACCAAGGGTCATGCGCTGGAGCAGCTCAGTAGGCAAGTCGGTGTTCCGATGGAGCGCTGTGTGGCGATGGGGGATCATCTGAACGATCTGGAGATGATCCGGCGGGCCGGCATCGGCATCGCCGTTGCCAACGCTCATCCGAAGCTGCTGCAGTCTGCCGTCCATTCCTGCAAGCATCATAACGAGCATGCGGTAGCCGACGTCATTGCCTGGCTGGAGGAGCGGATAAAGCAAAGAGGATGGTAAAACAGAGCAAGGCCAGCCCCAATACGGGGCGGCCATGCGGTACGTGGTTAAAAAATCGCCGGTGTTTCCACGATAACTTTGATATTTTCGATGCTGCGGTCCTCGGGTCCTTTCACAGGCAGACCGACTTCGATATGCTCCGTAATATAGTCGATCAGATCCTGGGAGATGACTTCTCCCGGCAGGAGAATCGGAATGCCCGGCGGGTACACGTAAATGAATTCCGCGATGATGCGGTCCGCCGATTCCTTGAACGGGATAATTTCGGTATCCCCGTAGAAAGCGTCGCGCGGAGACAAGCTCAGCTGCGGTATTTTCGGTATTTTGATCACCAGCTCATTCGCTTGGCGGATCGAGTAGTTCTCTTGAGAGAGTCTGCGCAGCGCGGTGAGAAGAATGTCGATGTTCTCGCGCGTATCCCCGGGGGTGACCAGGCACAAAATGTTATACATATCGCTAAGCTCGACTTCAATATTGTACTGCTCCCGGAGCCAATTTTCCGCATCGTACCCGGTAATGCCCAGATGACGCACATGGATGCTGATCTTCGTCGGGTCGTAATCGTACGTCGCTTCCTTGCCCAGAATCTCTTCTCCAAAGCAGTAAAGCCCCGGTATGCGGTTGATTTCCTCCCGAGCGTAGGAAGCCAGCTCGAGGGCCCGGTCGGCCAGCTCTTTGCCGTTCAAAGCCAAGTAGCGCCTTGCGCAGTCGAGAGAACCCAGCAAAATGTACGAGGTGGAAGTGGTCGTCAGCATACTGATAATCGTCTTGGCGCGCATGATGTTGACCCGGCCTTCACGGATATTAAGCACGGAGCTTTGCGTCATCGAGCCGCCTAGCTTGTGGACGCTCGTCGCGGCCATGTCCGCGCCTGCCTGCATAGCCGACATCGGCAGCCTGTCGCTAAAATGGATCAACACGCCATGGGCCTCGTCCACCAGCACCGGAATGTTATAGCTGTGAACGACGTCCACGATTTCTTTCAGATTGGCGCACACCCCGTAATATGTCGGATTGATGATCAGCACCGCTTTGGCATCGGGATGAATTTCAAGCGCGCGCCGTACCGACTTGGTCGTTACGCCGTGATCGATCCCCAAGGATTCGTCGCGCACCGGCTTCAGGAACACAGGCTTCGCCCCGGCGAAAATAATCGCTGCCAGCACCGATTTGTGCACGTTGCGCGGCACAATGATTTTGTCTCCTTCCGAGCAAACGGTCAAGATCATCGTCATGATGGCGCCGCTTGTTCCCTGGACGGAGAAAAAGGTGTGATCGGCTCCGAACGCTTCCGCAGCGAGCTTCTGCGACTCTTCAATGACGCCGGTGGGCTGATGCAAATCGTCGAGTGGAGCTATATTAATCAGGTCGATGGACAACGCGTTATCGCCGATAAACTCCCGGAATTCCGGGTCCATCCCGACCCCTTTCTTATGTCCTGGAATATGAAACTGCACCGGATTACGGCCGGCATGCTCCTTCAATGCGGTAAACAAGGGAGTTTTCGTTTGATCCACAGCTTATCCCTTCCCTTCTTGATCGAATTATCATAAACAAAGCGAAAAATAAACAAACAAAATGAGTATAGCAAAATGCGACAAGGATGCAAGCGGTTTTTACGAGCAATTCGGAATTTATCTCGACAAAATCTTCGGGACCTTGATAGTTTGATAATTTTGCAGGTAATTTAACCGGGGGGTTTGTCTATTTTGTTAATCTTACCCGGGTTCGTTTCCATCGACAAATAAGATGTGGTACGATAAAGAAAGAAAACTAATGCAATCGGGAGGAACCCATTACCACATGAACAAACAGCTCGCCATCATCATGGTGCTGCTGATGACGATTTTTATCGGCTTCGGTATCATCATTCCTGTACTTCCCGACGCCGTGACGGGATCGGGAGCGGAGAATTTTCATTTGGGTATGCTGCTTTCGGTTTACTCATTGGCGTCTTTCCTGATGTCCCCGGTATGGGGAGGGCTGTCCGACCGGGTCGGCCGGCGTCCGCTCATCATGATCGGCGCACTCGGATTCAGTATCAGCTTCTTGCTTTTTGGACTTGCATTGGAAAGCCTTTGGCTTATGTACGTTTCCCGCATATTGGGAGGATTGTTTTCCGGAGCGGCCACCGCTTGCGCCGTCGCTTACGTTGCCGATGTCACATCGGACGAGGACCGGACCAAAGGCATGGGTCTTGTAGGCATGTCGATCGGTTTGGGCTTTATTTTCGGACCTGCGCTCGGAGGCATACTTAGTCAATGGGGGATTCAAGTACCGTTCTTCGCTGCCGCCGCGCTGGCTTTGGGCACCTTCGTGTTCGCCTACTTCAAGCTGCCGGAATCGTTGACGGAGGAAAAGCGCAGCAAACCGCAGGAAGCCAGGGCTTCCCGTTGGAGCGCGTTTGTAGGATCGCTCAAATATTTGTATATCCTATCGTTTTTCGTATCATTCTCGCTCGCGGGACTGGAAGCGACGTTGCTTTTGTTCCAGAGAGATCAGATCGGCGCGACGCCGGCACAGCTGGGGATTATGTTTGCGGTCAGCGGCATTGTCGGAGCCTTGATTCAAGGCGGTGTCGTACGGCGTCTCATCAAAAAAGGACAGGAGGCCCGTGTGGTCGGAATCGGCCTTGTGCTTTCGGCGCTAGGTTTCGTACTCATTTTATTCTCGTCGAACCTGCTTACGGCTTCGATCTATTTGAGCGTCTTTGCCGCGGGGAACGCGCTGATCCGCCCGTGCGTCACTTCGCTCATTACACAGAAGACCCCGGTCGGGCAGGGCGTAGCGTCCGGCTTAAGCTCGTCGATGGACAGCCTGGGACGCATCTCGGGCCCGCTGTTGGGAGCGGGAATCTATGATTACAGCAACACTTTGCCGTTCCTTACCGGAGCTCTGCTGTCTGTAGGGGCGCTCTATTTGCTGTACCGCTTCATCGTGTTGGACCGAAACGGCACCCGGGCATCCGCCCAACCGCTTTAACCGACCCAATAAGCCGCCGCATCGAATGTTTCGCAGCGGCGGCTTATTTTTTTCGCGTACGGAGTAGTGAAGAGGATAAGATGCAAATCAGCCATGAAATACATAAAAAGACGGGGAGAACACCGTCAGATTGTTGGCAAAGCCCCGATTTTTTCGGGGCCTTTGTTTATATATCCTCAATATTTTCCAGACCTGCAACGCAAGGCGTTGAAATGAAGCTTAAAAGCAGAAGATCGCCTATGATCCCGCCCTCTTGGCCAGGTACGACAACATCTTTGCGGCTGCTTATCCGGGGGCGGTCGGGATAGCTGCCATCCGAAAATGCTTACGAAAATCATCGTGTACGCCTACACCCAGCGAATCTATTCCTCTCGTCAGATCGCCATGAACCAAAATTCCAACCGATTAACCGCATCATTGACAATGCGGACCAGATGCCCCGCGGGAATATCTTTTTTTCTGTATGGAAACGAGAAGTTAAGAAAACAGGGCCACCTTTGAATGGTTGCTCGCACTTCCATTTTACCAAGGTTTGGCTTCTTTTTGTTTTACAAAAATGAAAAAGGGGTACCCCCGTCACCTCGGTGACTTATGGGACACCCCCGACGGGGAGACCGTCTTTTTATGATGGATTACACGTTATTCTGTCTTTTTGTCGCCGACAGCATGCTTGCGGTCAACCATTTTCTCGATCCACGGCGTCATCTCGTCCTTGATTTTGCCGATCAGCTGCTCCTTGGTTATGCCCTTGCTCTGAGCGATCTCCGCCAACGATTTGCCGGCTTTAAGCTGCGCCTTTAACTCGTCCTCGGAAATGCCGAGAATGCCGGCCAGCTTGTCCTTGGCAGGCAATATCATATGATGCTTGCCGCCGTGCATTCGAAACTTTCCTTCGCCATTCAGCTTATGGTTCACCATAAATTTCAGGTGTTCTCCCATTTTTTGTTTCAGCTTCTCCGCTTTTTCCGCGGTTAGCTTGCCGGAAGCAAGGGCCTCATCGATTTTTTTCGTCCGTTCGGCCTGAAGCTTGGCGATCAGGTCGGCTTCGCTGATCTTTTTCTCCGCTGCAAGCTGCGCCAGCGTCTTGTCCTTCAGCGACTGCTTCAGCGTCTCCTTGTCCATACCGAGAATGGCCGCGGCTTCCTCAAAGATCGGCATCGATTTACTATGTATGCCGCGTGCTTGACCGCCTTTGTTAGCCCATTTTTTATCTTCCGCCGGTTTGTCGGTACTGCCCTGCGATTGGACGGCCGCATCGGGAGTCTCCGCCCGAACGGATTGCTTTGTGCCATAGAGCGCTCCCCCGCAGAGTACCAAGGCAAGCGTCAGGGAGGAGACGATCATTTTTTTGGCGTAAGTCTGCTTCATAGCTACATACCCTCCTTAAGTAGGTTTCGGTTTTCACCAGCTATAGGATATGCAAACAAGGTTAACCTTAGTTTAAAGCAAGCTTAGGCGGAAATTAATTTTGAATGCCTAGGGATAAATGATATAAGGGCAGCAGTTGATCAAAGGTTTCGTTGGCGAGCGCTGTGAACTTCTCCCCGTCTTGCAAAACAGGGTCGTTCTTCATGATATTGCGCCCGATCAGCAGCTCTGCCTTTTTCACGTCGCGAAACCGTTCAAGCCCTTGCTTCCATTGGGCCTCGTCCAGATCGGACAGCTTCAGCGCATCTTTTTTCATGTGATCGAACGAAAGCAGCATATCCGCCGGCAAACGCCGTTTGATATCGGAGGCCTGCTTCAGAAACTTCCCGGCAATCTCCCCTTTGTTCGGAAGCTCGTATATGAATGCAAGCCAGATGAAAACCCGGTCGTCGAACAGGCCGATCTGAAAATGCGGATGCTGCTTATAGCCGCGTTTATTATTGGCTACAGCCATCCATGTGTCTACCGGCGGATTCACTTTCCTGCGGGCATGCTTTGCAATATGAAGGAACATCTCCAGTCCCGAACGGACGGAAAGAGATGGTAACAGATCATCGCCGAGCGCTTGAAATTTGGGCTGGATGCGGGTTTGAATAGCTTTCATTCTTTCTTCCAGCCCGTCAATCGTAAACGTATCGAAATCCTCCTGGTGAAACCCCTTGAACGTGGTCATGCCGTTTCCCTCCATGCTTCCTTTTTCTCCAAACAATATATCATAATCGAGGGCAGAAGGCCACGAAACGACAGCAGGAATCGACGGTTATCGCCATTTGTATGAAGCAATGGATGGTATAATGCAACGAGGATGTATTGTAAATATTTCAAAATACATGAAAGCATAGAAGTGGGCGAGGACTTATGGGGCTTTTTATTGTGATTGTTTTAGTCATTGGTTTTGCAGGTATGATTAGTAACCAATATTCCATGTTGAGAAGAATGGAACGGATGGAAGAGGTTCTACGCGAGATAAACGATAAGTTGAAAAAATAGAGTTTTCTTAACCTTTCCCCTCAGTTCAATAAATTGCTCCGTCGTTCAAACACATTTGTGAGCAGAAATGATTTACAAGAAAGGGGAATTTGCAGTTTAATGAAGAAGAAGACCTTAGCATATGAACTTGGGAGGAAAAGATCATGAACATTGACTTGACAGGGAAAATCGCTTTGGTTACAGGTTCTAATGTGGGGATTGGCCGCGCTATTGCCATTGCATTAGCCGAAAGCGGTGCGAAGGTAGGTGTCAATTGCTTGCGCAGCGTGGACCAGGGAGAAGAAACGGTGGCAGCCATACGCGCCGCCGGAGGAGAAGCGGTGCTGGTTCAGGCGGATGTGACCGATCTGGCGCAAATCGACCGCTTAGTAAGCGAGGTCGAACGGGCGTTTGGAGGATCGATTGACATATTGGTGAATAACGCAGGCCACTTGGTGCAGCGCGTGGACAATGCCGGGATGACCGAAGAGATTTACGAGAAAATCATGAACGTAAATCTGAAAAGTACAGTATTCATGTGTAAACGGGTTCTTGCCGGCATGAAAGCGAAGGGAGCGGGACGGATCATCAACATGACATCCATTGCCGCGCATAACGGCGGCGGACCGGGGGCAAGCCTGTATGCGGCCAGCAAAGCAGCGATCATGGCCTATTCCAAAGGCTTGGCAAAAGAAGTGGCTTTCAGCGGAATTACGGTCAATAATGTATCTCCCGGGTTTATCGGAAATACGAGGTTTCATGATACCTTTACCACGGATGAAGCGCGTAAGGCTACAGTGGCCGGAATTCCGCTAAAGCGTGAAGGGACGCCTGAGGATGTCGCCGGCGCCGTACTGTATCTCGTTTCGGACTTGGCTTCCTATGTGACGGGAGAGACGATCGAAATCAACGGCGGGCTGCTTATGAGATGATGTAATGTGAGGCAGGTCCCTTTGCCGCCGAGCGCGGAATGAAGCGAAAGCGTATTCACATATGGCGCAAAAAAATAACGGAGCCGCGCAGCTCCGTTTTTCATTTTATTTTACTTGCCCTGCTTTACTTCATCCAATAAAGAGAGGTCGAGGAATTGGCTCAAGTCGAGCTCTTCTTTCTTAACATCCTTAATGTAGCCGGCATTGATGGAGACGGATGCCATTTCTTCAATCGCTTCCTTGCTCACATCTGTCGTCAGGTTCAGGTGGGAGAGCGCCGCCTTGATCAGGTTTACGTCCATCCCTTTGCCGCTGAGCTCCTTCAACCGGTTATTGATCAGCTCATACGATTTGTCGGGATTGTTCTTTATAAATTCAATCGCTTCAGCGTTGGCCTTGACCGCTTGCTTCGCCATTTCCCGGTTTTCTTTCAGGAATTTATCGCTCGCGACGAGAATGGTGAGCGGATAGTTCCCGTTGTTCGGTGGAATTTGGTCCCAAGGCACAATGACCTTGCCGATGCCTTCCTGTTCCATTTGCGTTCCCCACGGCTCAGGAATCAGCGTAGCTTCAATTTCCTTTTGGCGCATGGCGATGAGCGTGTCTGCCGGAGCCCGGGCGATAATTTGCACGCCGGATGTATCCGTCGTTACTTTCAAGCCGTTCTGCTCGAGCAAAAGACGCAGCGAAATTTCGTTCGTACTGCCCTTGGTCGGAATGGCCACAGTCTTGCCGACCAAATCCTTCACGCTGTTGATACCGGAATCTTTACCTGCTACAAGTACTGCGCCTCCGTTGTTGGAACCGGAGATGACGCGGAAATTTTTACTTTTGATATACTGGTTTGTTGCAGGACCCGGGCCTACGAAGCCGAGATCGATTTGATCCGTTGCCAATGCGGTGGAGAAGTCGGAACCGTTGTCGAAAGCCTGAACCTCGATTTTGACGTTATCTCCCCAGTACTTTTGGAACAACCCCTGCTCCAGGGCGATATAGCCTGGGGCATGCGTCACGTTCTTGAAAATGCCGAGACGAACCGTCTTGGCCGCGGCAGCGTCGTTTCCGGCATTATTCGGCGCTTCTGTTTTACCGCCGCATGCCGTTAGTGCCAGCACGCCGGACAGCGCTAATGCGAGTAGTGCGGATTTTTTTTTCATTTGTAAACCCTCTCCTTTTTGGTTGTGTGACCGGATCGATAAGATCCTTATTTTTTGGTGCTGATCAGGCCATAACGGACCAGCAGCTTATCCTCCAGACGCTTGAAGCAGAAATGGTCGGATATCGTACCCAGCACAGCGATGATAATGACGATGCAAAGCATCAGCGCCGTATCCGCCAGATTGCGTCCGTCCTGAAGCAGTTGGCCAAGCCCCACGCCTTTGGCGATCAATTCGCCGGCAACCAGCGCCCGCCAGGCAAACGCCCAGGCAACGCGCACACCAGTCATCATATGGGGGAAAGCGGCGGGGACCATCACCTGATAGAACATCCGCAATCCATTCCCGGTGCCCATCGTTTGCGCTGCCTTAATATAAAGGGTCGGAATGTTCTTGATCCCGGTCCGGCTCGCCATGGCCATGGTCCAGGTCGCCCCGAGCGTGGTGATAAAGATTACGGCAAAATCGCTCATGCCAAACCAGATAATAGCAAACGGGAGCCAGGCGATGCTCGGAATCGTCTGCAGCGCAACGACCAGAAAGCCGATCGTATCGTCAATAAGACGATAGCGCGCGAACATAAAGCCGAGCACCGTGCCGACCACGATCGCCAGAATAAAGGCCATCAGAAGTCTCTTCAAACTTTGATAGGTAGCCTCCAGCAGCTGTCCGTGAACCAGCCCGTCATAGAATGCCTGGAAGGTCTGAAGCACGGAAGGGAACTTCCAGCCCCAGTCGAAAATTCTATATCCCGCTTCCCATGCTATCAGCAGAAGAATCAGAAAGAGGCTTCTTCTTAATGCTGTACTCATCGCCCATCTCCTCCTTTACCACTTTTTCAAGTTCATCGGCCAACGCTTCCATAACGCTGGCTTCTACGTGGTGCAAGACGGAATCGGAGTAATCCCGGGGACGAGCCGCCCTCACGGCGAACTCTTTCTTAATCGTGCCCGGTCGGGTCGACATGACGAGCACACGGTCCGAGAGGACAACCGCTTCCCGGATATTATGCGTAATAAACAGAATGGTCTTGCGCGTGCGCATCCAGATTTCTTCTAATTCTTTATGCAAAATCAGTCGGGTCTGCTCGTCCAGCGCCGCGAAAGGCTCGTCCATCAATAAAATTTCAGGGTCCATAGCCAGCGCGCGGGCTATGGCCGCCCGCTGCTTCATACCTCCGGAGAGCTCATGGGGATAACGGTCGGCAAACTTGCTGAGGTGTACCGCTTTAATCTGCTCCATAGCCAAAGCTTCGCGTTCTTTTTTTCCTATGCCTTTTTGTTTTAAACCGAAGGCTACGTTATCGAGAACCGTCAGCCATGGAAACAGCGCATGTTCCTGAAACACAACGACGCGGTCGGGCCCCGGCGTACTGCACGGTTTTCCATTCACGGTAATCGTCCCTTGCTCGGCTTGCTCCAGTCCGGCAACGAGATTCAACAAGGTCGATTTGCCGCAGCCGGAAGGTCCGAGCAGCGAAACGAATTCGCCTTTGTTGATCGTGAGCGATACATTGTCTATGGCCGTAAAGGTGCCTCCCGTGCGCTGATGAAACGTTTTGCTGACGTTTTTGATTTCAATCAACGTGGTCACTCTCCTTGATATGCGAACAATCATACCAACTAATTTTATAGGAATTAAAAGTCTTGTCAACACCATTTTTTGCAGGATTTCGACAGAAATATGTCGTATTGTATATAAGTATGTCCATTATTTTCCTTATGAATAGAAAGGTTTGAATGACGATGAATCGGATTAAACGCGTTTTTTGGATGGCAGCTTTAATGGGGAGCACTTTTACCGCAGGGGTATATGCAGAGGATGTGCTGCAGAAGGTAGAGGCTTATTTGCGTCCGGATTTCCGGTTGGTGCTGGACGGCAAGCCTGTTCAATTGTCGGGCCCGCCGCTGATTTATGAAGACAAAAGCTATTTGCCTTTAGCTGAACTGGGACGCCTGATGGGGGCCAACGTCTTGTGGAGGGGCGAGACCAAAACGATTTATATTAACAGCCGGATCAACCCGGAGCAGAAGGTGGAGGAGCGGAATCCGAACTATGAATCCATCGAGCTCTATAATCCGTATTCCATCACACTGAAATATCTCGGGGCGGAATACCCGATGCTGATTACATACAACAACAGTTCGACCAACTATGCCCCGTATTACCGGGAGTCGGACGTCAAGCGAATGGGTATAGACACCAACGGTCTGAATAAGGCCAAGGAGCGCTTGACAGGCGCATTATTCATCAGTGAGAGCGAATTGAATAAAAGGCTGCGTGAGACCCCTGAACAGGTGTATTCCGCCGACTACGAATCGTATGTCATCAATGGGGAGCTTCATCCCGAGAAGCTGAAAATGCTGCGGAGCCATGTTAAAAACACCCTTGTCGCGAATTACGACAACATATATATGTATAGAAAGCCGATCATTATCGATAAAGTAACAGGCGAAGAGGATATGTACGATTATTACTATCTGGAAACGGTACGCGCGCAGGATGGCTACGTTTTCGAACGCTATTGGAAAGACCGGCTTAAGGTGAATAAAAACTCCGATTGGCTGAATACGAGCTATACAGTGAATATTTACTCGAAGACGGATCTGGAGGACGAAGCGATCAAGCGGGAGAATCCTTAAGTTTCCCGAGACTCCCGATGAAGCGTTACCGCTTGCCGTCTATACAACCCGGTATATAGAGTTGTACCGCAACAGGATAAATTCAACACGTTCTCGCTCAGGAAACAGCTCCTGGGCGATGTTTTGTTTTACAAGCCTTCCGCTGTTTATCGGCCTCAGTTTCTCCTTCCTCTTGTTTCCCTGTGCCAGGCCTTTCAAAAAATTAGGTTCGAATTTCGTAAAAAAAGACAATAATCCAAGTTGCTAAAACATATGATTCATAATAAGATAGAACTAAGAAACAGAAAAATCAGAAAATTCTATCAAAGATATTGCAGGTTGGATCCGCTACTCGTCGTTATCATAGACAATGTCTGACCCAGCAATGTTCAACGCAACCGATGAAACTTTGTTCTTGCTATTCTACCTGAGGAGGGATTGCCGTGAGTAAAAGTCATGAAGTGGAATATTGCAACCTTGAGTTACGATTTGATCGTCGGCTAATCCGTAACTTCATCAAAACACTTATACAAGAAGGTTATTCCTTGTATTGGAATGAAAGTGATCAGCAATTTATCGTTTCCATCCGGACCGGCCGCAAGCTGGTAAAATTAAAATTCCAAAGGATAGGAGAAAGGTACAAGATTGTTGGCAACTACTCCTTTAAGGATGAGAAGCTCGCGGAGCTCATGGAGAAAATGATCGGGGATACACGAGGTCATGCTGTCGTCAAACGCTTTAAAGACCGGCAAATCCTGATCGAAAACATCATGTTCGGCCAAATCATTCGGATGGTGGAAATCTCGGGGGTGGAGCATAAAGTGTTATTCCAAAAAGAACCTGTCGTAACGGTGGAGGAAATGATGCAGGCGTTCCGTTCCAGACGTCCGGATGAACGTATCCCGGTGTTGAGGCTGGAGCTTGATTACGAACTGGCCGTTCTGCACGAAGCGCTGCAGAACGGAGACCGCGAAACCGCCGATGCATGTAAAGAAAGGTTGAAGGAGCTAAGGCATGAAATGCTACTGCTTGAAATGTGAATACGAAATGTGAAACGGCCTGTGTATCCGCATGGGCCGTTTCGTATGTCAGCCTGAATGAAGAATGCAGCGGAAAGGAACGGTAAAAAGAGGTCTGCGTGACGAAAGAAAGATGAATAAAAAGAGCATTGTTAACGTGTGCAATTCTGTGTTATGATTACAGCAAAGAGGTGGTTGGATTATGAGCAGCGTTACGATCAAGGATATCGCCAAGCTGGCTGGCGTATCGCACACAACCGTTTCCCGGGCGCTGAACGACAGTCCGCTGATTAATCCGGAAACGAAGGAACGGATCAAAGCGATTGCCGGAAGCCTGCAGTACACGCCCAATTACAGCGCCCGCAGTTTGGTGCTGGATCGTTCCTACAACCTGGGGCTGTTTTTTTCGACTCTGCGTACGGGTACTTCCGCAGGATTTTTGTACGAGGCGATCAAAGGCGTGAATGACGTCATTAAAGATGAATATAATTTGATCGTTCGCGGGATCGACGACTACAAAAGCTTTCATCAGGTGAACCGGAAAAGCTTCGACGGCATTATCGTGATGAGCCAAAGCGCAAGCGACCAGCCGTTCATTGAATATGCCGCGGAGAAAGGCATTCCGCTTATCGTATTGAACCGTGAAATCGAGGACGTCCAGGTCATGAATGTTGTGCCGGACGATCAAAGCGGAGCCTTTCGGATGACGGAGTATTTAATTCAACAGGGGCACCGCAGAATTGCCATTATTGAAGGCAAGGAAGGCTTCAAATCGACTCAATCCCGCCGCGACGGTTATCTTGAAGCGCTAAGGAAATATCATGTGGCGTTTTCAGAAGCTATGTCGGCGCAGGGAAATTATGATCTGGAAAGCGGCTATGCCGCGATGAACCGGCTGCTGGATCTGCCGGAGCGTCCCACAGCCGTATTTTGCTGCAATGACGATATGGCTCTCGGGGCCGTGAAAGCCATAACCGAACGCGGGCTCAAGGTGCCGGACGACCTTTCGGTCGTCGGTTTCGACGATCAACTGTTCTCCGCTTTCATGACGCCGGCTTTGACGACGATCAGAAGACCGATCGAAGAGATGAGCCGGGCGGGGGCGGCAAAATTGCTTGCGTTTATTGAAAGCAAGCAATTGGAGCATGAGACCGTCTACTTTCACACGGAGCTCGTCATCCGGGACTCTGTCAAAACCATCGCAGGAGGCTGACAAGAGCAATGAGCATATTAAGAGAACTGCTTCAAGATATCCCGATTCCGCAAGTAGTCAAGATCCGGCAAAAATTCAATGGAGACAAGCTGGAGAATCCGGTCGAAGAGTTGGTTAAAGAGCTTGGGAAGCCCGGGGCGATCGACCGAATCAAGCCGGGGCAGCAGGTCGCCGTCGCTGTGGGCAGCCGGGGCGTGGCTAATATCGCTGCGTTGACCAAAACGACGATAGATGCGATTAAACAGGCGGGAGCGCACCCGTTTATCGTTCCGTGCATGGGAAGCCACGGAGGAGCAACGGCTGAGGGGCAGAGGGAGGTGCTCCATCACCTTGGCATAACCGAGGAAGCGATGGGCGCGCCGATCCGTTCCTCCATGGAAGTGGTGAAGATCGATCAGCTTCCCAACGGTCTGCCGGTGTATGTGGACAAGTATGCTTCGGAAGCGGACGCGATTATCGTTATTAACCGTGTGAAACCGCACACCGCCTTCCGCGGGCCGATCGAAAGCGGAATTATGAAAATGATTTCCATCGGCCTCGGCAAACAGAAGGGGGCGGAAGCGTGCCATCAGCTCGGATTTAAATATATGGCGGAGAATGTGCCTGCCATGGCGCGCATTATGCTGGACAAACTGCCGATCGTATTCGGAATTGCGCTGGTTGAGAACGCCTATGACCAAACGTGTATCGTCGAGGTTCTGCCCGCGGAGCAAATCGAGGAGCGCGAGATCGAACTATTGAAGATCGCCAAAGCACGGCTCCCTAAAATTTTATTCGATCAAATCGATGTGCTGGTCATTGATTATATCGGAAAAAATATTAGCGGAGACGGCATGGACCCGAACGTGACCGGCCGCTATCCTACGCCTTATGCGCATGGCGGACCGGACGTATCCAAGATGGTTGTCCTCGATACGACGCCAGAGACCAAAGGCAATGCAAACGGGGTGGGAACGGCCGATTTTACAACCCAGCGCCTGGTGGATAAAATGGATCTGGCTGCCACGTATGCCAATGGCCTGACGTCTACCGTTTGTGCGCCGACCAAAATTGCGACGACGCTCGAAAACGATTTTTACGCCATCAAAGCCGCAATAAAAACATGCAACATTCTGGATTATACCAAATGCCGCTTGGTACGGATTCAAGACACGCTGCACCTCGGTGAAATCGAGATTTCCGTGAATTTGCTGGAAGAAGCAAGGCTTCATCCGGACATTGAGATTTTAACCGAACCATACGACTTGCCATTCAACAAGGAAGGGAACTTGATTTAAATGATTGGTTCGTCAGTACAAAAGCCTTATATCATTTCAGCGGATATCGGCACCACGAGCACCAAAACGCTTGTGATCGACCGGAGTGGCAGAGTGCTTGCTTCTCATTCCGTGGAATATCCTTTGTTTACGCCTGCGCCTGATATGGCCGAGCAGGATCCGGATGAAATATTCCAAGCGGTGCTGACCGCTGTTCGTACGGTGGTACGCAAAGCCGCCGTTCTGCCGGGGCAGGTGCTGTGTGTATCGTTCAGCTCGGCGATGCACAGTCTGATGGCGGTGGATAAGGAACTGCGGCCGCTGACACGCTGCATCACTTGGGCGGATAACCGCAGTGCAGCTTACGTGAAGGTGCTGAAAGAAGAGTTAAATGGACTTGATATTTACCGGAATACGGGAACGCCGATTCATCCGATGTCCCCGCTGCTTAAGCTGATGTGGTTCCGCGACCATCGGCCCGACCTGTTCGATCAGGCCTACAAATTTATCGGAATTAAAGAATACGTATTTGCCAGGCTGTTCGGTAAGCTGGTCATCGATTATTCCATAGCCAGCGCCACGGGGTTGTTCAATCTGCGCAGGCTGGAATGGGACGAAGGAGCGCTCGCGGCCTGCGGCGTTCGACGCGAACAGCTGTCTGACCCGGTACCCACGACCTGCATCCTGCAGGGCATGAACGCGAATGCTGCGGCTTCGATGGGGCTCGCGGAAGATACTCCATTTGTAGTGGGGGCTTCCGACGGCGTTCTGGCGAACCTCGGCGTAGGAGCCCTGGACCAGGGAGTGTATGCCGTGACTATAGGGACAAGCGGCGCTGTGAGAGGCGTCGTGCGCGAGCCGGTGACAGATCCGCAAGGCCGGTTGTTCTGCTATGCCTTAAAGGAGGATTTCTGGGTCGTCGGAGGGGCGATCAACAACGGCGGCATCATGTTCCGCTGGGTGCGAGACCAGTTAGCCACGGCGGAAGCGGAAGAAGGCCGGCGCCGCGGAATGGATCCGTATGATTACTTAACGGCGCTGGCGCGCGAAGTATCTGCGGGCTCGGACGGATTGATCTTTCTTCCGCTGCTGTCCGGAGAACGCGCGCCTTATTGGAACGCGAATGCTCGCGGCGTCTTTTTCGGATTATCCTTGTATCATCAGAAGAAACACATGATTCGCGCCGTGCTCGAAGGCGTCATGTACCGGATCCATTCGGTCGTGAAGGCTCTTGAGGAGCTGGGCGGTCCGACCAGGGAAGTGCGCGCCTCGGGAGGGTTTGCAAGATCGCCTTTCTGGCTGCAGATGATGGCCGATGTGCTTGGCACGGACGTCGCCGTACCGAATACCATTGAGAGTTCCGGTCTCGGGGCGGCCCAGTTAGGCATGCTGGCGCTTGGAGAGATTAAAGACTTCTCCAGCGTGCATGATTGGATGCATGTGGAACAGTCGCTTCAGGCCAGTGAGCGGAACCACGAAATATATCGACAGTTGACAAAAATTTATAATCGTGTGTACCATCAGTTGAAGGACGAGTTTGATGCCATCGCCGCTTTCCAATTGACGCACACGCAATCCTAAGGGGGCTTTTCGACCATGAGCATGAATTTATTCGATCTTACGGGAAAAACAGCCGTCATCATCGGCGGCAACAGTACTTTGGGCGGCGCCATGGCAGTCGGCTTGGGCGGACACGGCGCGGATGTGGCGATTGTAGGACGCAACATGGAGAAATCCGAAGAGGTGGCCAAGCGTGTGGAGGAGGCGGGAGGTAAAGCACGATGCTTCTCTGCCGACGCGACCAACGCAGACGATCTGAGGCGGGTATTGTCGGAGGTTCTGGCTTGGACGGGCCGCTGCGACGTGCTGATGAACTGTCCCGGAATGAACAGCCCGACGCCGTTCTTTGAGCTGCAGATGGACGAATGGGATGCGATCATGGATGTAAATCTGAAAAGCGTGGTGTTGGCTTGTCAAATTTTTGGGAAGCATATGGTTGATAAAGGCGAGGGAGGCAGCATCATCAATATTTCCTCCGTTTCCTCCGAGCCTCCGCTCTCCCGCGTATTCACTTATTCCGCTTCCAAAGCGGCGGTCAACAACGTGACGCAGTTTTTGGCGCGCGAATTTGCGCCGGCGCGAGTGCGCGTGAACGCTATTATTCCAGGCTTCTTCCCGGCTGAGCAGAACCGTAAAATCCTGTCGCCCGACCGGGTTGATGCGATCATGAGGCACACGCCGATGAACCGGTTCGGCGAAGCGGAGGAGCTTCAGGGGGCTGCCGTGTATTTGGCCTCGGAGAAGGCGTCCGGCTTTGTTACGGGAGCCCTTCTTCGGGTGGACGGGGGCTTCGGGGCGATGACGATCTAGAGAGAGCTGCTTTTCTTTTTGAAATCGTCAGCAATTCACTAAGGATAAGGAAGGAAGAGAGAGACTTATGTCGAAACAACAGGTTGGCGTAATCGGACTTGCTGTCATGGGCAAGAATTTGGCTTTGAATATCGAAAGCAGAGGATTCAGCGTTTCCGTATACAACCGTTCCCGCGAAAAAACCGATGCGCTGTTGTCCGAATCGCCGGGCAAGCGATTGGTCGGTACATACAGCATTGAGGAATTTGTCGCTTCGCTTGAGAAACCGCGTAAAATCTTGATCATGGTCCAAGCCGGAAAGGCGACCGACGATACGATTAATCAGTTGATTCCCCATCTTGAGCAGGGGGATATTATCATCGACGGCGGCAACGCGTTCTTCCCGGACACGCAGCGCCGTAATAAAGAATTGCAGGCGCACGGCCTCCGTTTTATCGGTACCGGCGTATCGGGTGGCGAAGAAGGCGCTTTGAAAGGACCGGCGATTATGCCAGGAGGACAGAAGGATGCCTACGAGTTGGTGGCTCCGATTCTGACAGCCATTTCCGCTAAAGTAAACGGCGACCCTTGCTGCACATACATTGGTCCGGACGGCGCCGGCCACTACGTCAAAATGGTGCATAACGGAATTGAGTATGGAGATATGCAGTTAATTTGCGAAGCTTACCAGCTGCTGAAGGACGTCCTGGGCGTTAATACTCGGGAGCTTCATGAAATATTCGCCGACTGGAACAAAGGCGAATTGGACAGCTATCTGATTGAGATTACGGCGGATATTTTCACCAAATATGATCAGGAAACGGGCAAACCGATGGTTGATGTCATTCTCGACTCGGCCGGCCAAAAGGGAACAGGCAAATGGACCAGCCAAAGCGCACTTGATCTCGGCGTGCCGCTTTCCATCATCACCGAGTCGGTATTTTCCCGCTTCCTTTCCGCCATGAAAGAAGAACGGGTGGCCGCAAGCAAGGTGCTTAACGGTCCGAAGCTGACAGTATTCGAAGGCGACCGCAAGGAATTTATCGAAGCCGTGCGCAAAGCGCTGTATGCGAGCAAAATTTGCTCCTACGCACAGGGCTTCGCTCAAATGAGAGCCGCAAGCGAAGAATACGGCTGGGATCTGCAATACGGCAACATCGCCATGATTTTCCGCGGCGGCTGCATTATCCGCGCCCGATTCCTGCAAAACATCAAGGATGCGTATGACCGCAATCCGGAACTTAAAAACCTTCTGCTTGACGAGTACTTCAAGGGGATCGTGGAAAACTATCAGGAAGCATGGAGAACCGTGGTGGCGACCGCCATTAGCCGCGGCATTCCGGTGCCAGCCTTCGCTTCCGCGCTGGCCTATTACGACAGCTATCGGACGGAGCGTCTGCCTGCTAATCTGCTGCAAGCGCAGCGGGACTATTTTGGAGCTCATACGTTCAAGCGCGTGGACAAAGAAGGAACCTTCCATTACCAATGGATGGAAAACTAAGCCTTCTCATCATTTAGAGCGGCCTGCCTGAGCGAACGGGTTCTGGCCGGATGCAATCCGTAAGAGGCCTCGGCCAGCCAAAGCTTCAGCCGGTCGGCATCCTGATCGAATCCGTTGCGCCGTTGAATCAGCATCAGGGCGATTTCAGCAAAATAGCGAAAGTTTTGAAGCAGTCGTGGCTGGGAAAGATCTTTTAAATTCAGATCTTCCTCGGCCACCTTTTTTTTAATGAATTCGAGCATCCAGACAATGTCTTCCTTGCAAAGGGGCGTGGAAGAATCTAAGATTTGCTGGAGCTTCAGATCTGTTGCCAAGGGTGCGGGAACCTTCGGGTTCGAGAGGGCATCGGGTACCATAATAAAGGATCTCCTTTCGCAGCTATACAGCATTATCAGCTTGACTGTTTAAGCTGGGATTTATTCACATCCATCATATGTGTTCACTAAACTTTCTATTCACGTTGGGACAAGCTGTGATATGATAGGGTAAGTTTAAAGACTTTAGCCAGAGGTGCAGCATGGAAATGAACCGCAATATTATACTGGTCGGTTTGATGGGATCGGGCAAATCGACTGTAGGACAAGCGCTGTCCGCCAAGTTGGGCTGGACCTATGTCGACACGGATTCAGAGATCGTAAGAAGCCAAGGCATGAGCATCAGCGACATGTTTGCCAAGTTGGGAGAAGAGGCGTTTCGGAAGGCGGAAAGCGAAATCATAGGGAATGTGCTGAAGCGAAGCGAGCAGGTTGTCTCTACGGGCGGCGGAGCGGTACTGCTTGAACTGAACCGCCTTGCCATGAAAGAGAACGGGTTTGTCGTTGCTCTCTTTGCCTCGGTAGAGACTATTATCGAGCGCGTTAAAGGGGATCAAAACCGCCCACTTCTTCAAGGTCATCTGGAGGAACGGGTAAAACACATTGCGAAAAGCAGGGAACATGCTTACGACTTTGCGGATTTGAAGGTGGATACGGATGGCTTACCGGTAGACCGCATCGTCGAGATCATATGCAGCAGAATAGGAAACGCTTAGAGCGTTTCCCATTCCAGCATCCCGCCGGTCATGTTTTTGAGTCCTTTGAAGCCTTGCGCTTCCAGGTATTCATAGGCTCTGCCGCTTCGGTTGCCGCTGCGGCAGACGAGAATCGTTTCTCCATCCTGCGGAATTTCCGCAAGCCGTTCGGGAATTTGCATGAGGGGAATCGACTTCGCGCCCGGAATCATCCCGAGAGCGATTTCTTCCGGTTCGCGGACATCAAGAATAAAAAGCTTCTCGCCGCTCTCGATTCGCTGTTTGACTTCTGCTGGAGTGATCGTCTGCATGGAATAGTCCTCCTTATGGGGATAGCCTTATGGCGAATGAATTCATCATAACGATTTCATCATAATGAAAAAATAGAAGCTGTGTCAAACCTATTCATGCCGCACACCAGGAGGGATATAGAGATGACAGCAGTATACATAGGTCTGGCGGGTGTGGCCGGAGCCTTGGCCCGCTACGGGATGTCTCTTGCTTTAAACCATGGGAGCTCACATTTCCCTTGGGGGACCCTGCTGTGCAATCTTGCCGGTTGTTTGCTGCTGGGCCGATTCGCTTATTCTGTGAGACTGGGCCGGTATCCCCGGATCAGAGCTGCCGTGACGACGGGATTTATCGGATCGTTCACGACGTTTTCCACCCTAAGCTGGGAGTTTTTTGAATTGCTTGGGCACGGACAGTATGCAAGCACCGCGGTTTACTTTTTGATCAGCTTATGGGGCGGGCTGTTGTGCGTTCATCTTGGCCGACGTTCCCATGTCCTGTTTGCGAAAAGGGGTTCTGCCGAGTGATGTCGAATACATTGCTGTATATGGTTTTGGTGGCCGCTGGAGGCTTCGGGGGAGCGATCAGCCGATATTGGATGAGCGGGAGGATCGCCAAGCGGTTTCCCGGCCCGATTCCTTACGGTACGCTTTCAGTTAATGTCCTGGGAGCCTTTTTGCTCGGCTGGCTATGGGGCCATGGGGCGGATACCCGGATGATGGCTCTGCTCGGAAGCGGATTTCTCGGGGCTTTCACCACATTTTCCACTTTCAAGCTGGAGTCTTGGGACCTGATGGCGCAAGGCCGCAAGCGTTCCGCCTGGATATATATGGGACTCACTTATACGGCGGGGATAGCCTTTGTTTATTTAGGATACATCATATAAGGAGAGATACTTACGATGAGAGCAATTGTTAAACCAACGCCGCGCCTGGAAGGAACGATCAATGCGCTGTCTTCCAAAAATTACACGACTCGCTATTTGCTGATCGGCGCACTGGCGGATGGAACGAGCACCGTGTACTACCCGGCTCACAGCGAGGACAGCGATGCGATGCGCCGATGCATCCGTGATCTGGGAGCGGTGATTGAAGAGGACGATGAGAAAATGACGATTCGCGGCTTCGGCCGCAATCCTAAACATGTGAAAGAGCTGAACGTTGGCAATGCGGGGGCTGTGCTGCGATTTTTGATGTCCGTGGCCGCTTTTTGCCCGGAAGTGACCTTTGTGAATACCTATCCGGACTCACTCGGAAAAAGACCTCATGACGACTTGATCGACGCTCTGCAGCAAATGGGTGTCCAGGTGGAGCATCGGGACGGCAAGCTTCCGATTACGATCCGCGGCGGGCAGCCGCGCGGCGGCAAGATCACGGTTTCCGGCAACGTCAGCTCGCAATTTTTAAGCTCGCTTTTGTTCATGACGCCGCTTTTGGAGGAAGACAGTGAAATTACGGTGCTTCATGACTTGAAATCCAAGGTCATTGTAGGGCAGACACTCGAAGTGATTGCGCAAGCGGGCATCCGGATCGAAGCTTCCGACGATCTGATGCATTACAAAGTTCCCGGAAGACAGCAATATCTGCCGCAAAAGTATGTAGTACAAGGCGATTATCCGGGATCGGCTGCGATACTGGCTGCAGCCAGCGTTACAAATTCGGATGTCTCGGTACTTCGCCTTTCCGAGGACAGCAAGCAGGGAGAGCGAGCCGTGGTGGACGTGCTGCGGGCGATGGGCGTGAACTTGACTCACGAGAACGATGTCGTTCGCGTACGCGGCAGCCAAAAGCTGAAGGCCGGTGAGTTTGACGGCGATCATTTTACCGATGCCGTTCTGGCCATGGTGGCGGCATCCCTGTTTGCCGAAGGCACTTCCCGTTTTTACAATGTCGAGAATCTTCGCTATAAGGAATGCGACCGTATTACCGACTTTGTAACCGAGCTGCGCAAGGCGGGCGCGGATGTGGAAGAAAGACAAAGCGAAATCATTGTCCACGGTCGTCCGCAAGGCATTGCCGGCGGCGTGGAAATCAACGCGCATTACGATCACCGCGTCATTATGGCGCTGACGGTTGCAGGATTGCGTTCGGATAAGGGCCTTGTCATTAACGATGCGCATCATGTAGCCAAGTCGTACCCGCAATATTTTGAACATCTCCTCTCTCTGGGTGCGAACATCGAGCTCGTACAGGAATAAAAAAGCCAGGATGAATAATCCGTTTGCGGCCAGGCGGTGTTTACATGATGACCATCTTGTGGAAAGGTATTCAAGTTACGTTAGGTCTCTTTCTGATTGCGGGACTGCTGTTCGCCAGCGGCGTTTTTGCCGTCCTGTTATACGGCAAAATCACCGGACAGGCATGGTTGAATGAACCCGTTTTAAGCGGACCCGTTGTCCATGCGGACCAATCGGCGCAGGGAACTCCGACCCCTAACGGGAATAACGCCGATGCTGCAGTAGAGAAGCCGGCAGAACCCAGACCCAAAAGCGTCGTGCTGGACGCGCCCGTTGTCCGCCAGCTTCCGGAGCTCCCTTCCGGCTGCGAGGTCACAAGCCTGACGATGCTGCTTCAGTATTACGGCGTGAACAAATCGAAGATGGAGCTTGCCAAAGAGATGAAGCGGGATGCAACTCCGATCCGTTACAACAAGGACGGCTCTATCGCTTATTGGGGCAACCCGAACCTGGGTTTTGTCGGAGAGGTGACGGGCGCGGGCAAAGGCTTCAGCATTTATCATACGGCATTGTTCGACCTGCTGAAGGCGTATGTGCCCACGGCTGTCGATATGACGCGGGAGCCGTTCTCTAAGCTTGAAGATCAATTGATTCAAGGCATTCCCTCTGTGGTGTGGACGACCATCGATTATAAAGTGCCGAGCAAATGGGTCGTATGGGATACGCCGATCGGACCGTTTCAATCCACCTTCATGGTGCATGCCGTATTGCTTGTGGGCTTTGACGAGGAGTATGTGTATGTGAATGATCCCCTGTCGGGAAAAGGCAAGCACAAGATTGAAAAAACACAATTTTTGGCAACCTGGGAAGCGATGGGGAGCCAGGCGCTCAGCTATACAAAATAATATGTGATAAGGAGTGAGCAGGATGCCGTTTCAAAATCCGTCTCGCGAGGCCATTAAAGAAATATTGGTGAATGCAAAGAATATTGCTGTGGTTGGCTTGTCCGACAAGCCCGACAGGGAGTCTTATATGGTGTCGGAGGCCATGCAAAAGAAGGGCTACCGCATCATTCCGGTCAATCCGATGGTCAACGGTACGATTCTGGGTGAAGCTTGCTACAAATCGCTGGCGGATATCCCGGAACCGGTCGATATCGTCAACGTCTTCCGGAGAAGCGAACAAACGGTTCCGGTGGCTGAGGAAGCGGTACGTATCGGAGCTAAGGTGTTGTGGCTGCAGTTGGGCATTTACAATGAAGAAGCGGCAGATATTGCCAAAGCCGGGGGGCTTGAAGTGATTATGGACCGCTGCATCAAGGTAGAGGATTCCATTTTGCTGCCTGGAGGGAAGTAAGTTGTTTCGGGAAAACCTGCAAAATCGTTTAGCTGTTTATTTGGTTATGGGGCTTGACGCTTATGAGGGAAGAACCGCCCTTGAAACGGCGAAGGCTGCTTTGGAAGGCGGCATTACGATGCTGCAGCTCAGAGAGAAGAAAGCGCCGTTATCCCGGGTTCTGAAGGAGGCCCGGCCGATCCGGGAATTATGCCGGGAGTTCGGCGTTCCCTTTATTGTTAATGATAGGGTAGACGTTGCCTTACTGCTTGAAGCCGACGGCGTTCATGTAGGCCAGGACGATCTTCCCGGCTCGGAGGCGCGCAGGCTGATGGGCAAGGACGCCATCGTCGGGATCTCCGCAGGGACGATGGAAGAAGTGGAATGGGCAGTGCAGAACGGGGCGGATTATCTGGGTGTCGGGGCCATCTACTCCACACTGACCAAAGGCGATGCAGGCGAGCCGATCGGCACCCGGCTTCTCGGCCAAATCAAGCAGCGCTGGAGCCGCATTCCCATGGTTGGCATAGGGGGAATCGGACACGGACAAGCCGCCCCCGTTGTAGCAGCCGGTGCGGACGGCGTAGCCGTCGTATCCGCCATTGTTCATAGCCGGGATCCGCGTCTTGCCGCCGAACGGCTGAAGCTGGAAGTGCTTGGCGCACGCTGACGATTGAAAAAAAGATCCGGCAAGGTTATAAAAAAAATCCTCCTTGAAGAAAATAAGAAAGGCTTTCGGAATAGAACGGACGAATGTGCGCCGGAACCGGAAGACTTCTTAATCTCATTCAAGGAGGATTTTCATGTATAATCAACAGGGCTTCCAAAACAATGTTCAAAATCAGGCAGGAGCTCATTACGGTTCCCAGTACCGCGGGTATGAAACCAAATACCAACCGGTGGGCTATGTTCAATCCCAGTATAACCAATCCTTGAACCAAGGAACGAACAATCAGTGGAATTCGTCTTTCGGTTCTAATCAAAACGCCGGATCTTACCACACCGCCAACTACCGCGGGAATCAAGCGGGTCATGATGCTTACCTGCGTTCGGATTCCAGCCAGCCGTCCCAAAGCCAATACAGCGGGTTTGCCAGTCAATCGAGCCAATTCGGCAGCCAGTACAACGCGGGAATAAGCCAACAATTCGGCGTTTCCAACCAACAACAATACGGACAATACCAGAACCCGCAGTCTTATCATACGGCGAACTACCGCGGGAATCAAGCGGGTCATGATGCTTACCTGCGTTCGGATTCCAGCCAGCCGTCCCAAAGCCAATACAGCGGGTTTGCCGGTCAATCGAGCCAATTCGGCAGCCAGTACAACGCGGGAATAAGCCAACAATTCGGCGTTTCCAACCAACAACAACAATACGGACAATATCAAAACCCGCAGTCTTATCACACGGCGAACTACCGTGGAGACCAACAAGGCCATGACGCCTATTTGCGCTCGGACTCCACACAGCCGTCTCAAAGTCAATTCGGGGTGAATGTCAGCAGCATCAACAGATATCAAGTCTGATTTATCGGGATTGGTTAAAAGGGACGGATATTCATTTCCGTCTCTTTTTTTCTTGCGGAGGCTTCATTTCATTGTTTGACAAAAAAGTGTCCAAGCCTTACGATCTTAATATGAAAGGGGGAGCGGCTTGCTTTGAATTGGATGGGAAACCTGCAGCAGCTTGGCCGATCTTTGATGCTGCCCACGATAACGCTTCCCGTTGCAGCCATTTTGCTGCGTCTCGGTTCGCTGCCTTGGGAACAAATGCAATTGCCCCAAATCGGGGAAATTTTAACGATGGCCGGGACGACGATCTTTACTTATTTGCCGCTGATTTTTGCCGTGGGCGTTGCGCTCGGCCTGACGGAGAGCGCGGGCATAGCGGGAATGTCGGCCTTAATTGGGCATTATATGTTCAGTGAATCGCTGAAGCATTTTTTGGGCGAATCGTTCCAGCTTGGAGTTCCGGGCGGGATTCTGATCGGTTTGCTGGCGGCGGTAATTTATCATCGGGTGAAGCATATTCAGCTTCCCGAATATATACAATTTTTCGGTGGCCCGCGGATGGTGCCGCTGCTTATGGGTCTGGCCATTTTTATTCTGATCGTGGTCATGATTCATATAGGTCCTGCTTTGGAATCGGGCATGCAAGCGCTGACGAATGTCATCTTGGGGCTGGGCGGATTCGGGACCTTCTTGTATGGAATCATTCACAGGCTGTTGGTGCCTTCAGGTCTTCATCACGTGTTTAATAATTTTTTCTGGTTCCAGCTAGGGGCTTACGACGCTAACGGTCAGCCGGTGTTCGGAGACCTGCCCCGTTTTTTTGCCGGCGATCCCGAAGCAGGGTTCTATATGGCCGGGTTATATCCGATCATGATGTTTGCGCTCCCGGCCATTGCGCTGGCCATTATCCATGAAGCGCGCGAAGACTTGAAGCCGAAAGTTCGCGCCACATTTTTAACCGCGGCGTTTGCCTGTTTTTTAACCGGTGTGACGGAGCCGATCGAGTTCGCCTTTTTATTCGTGGCGCCGTATCTTTTTATTGTGCATGCCATTCTCTCCGGTTTTGCGATGTGGATTGCATTTGCTCTGGACATCCACCACGGGTTCTCCTACGCGGCAGGCGCGATCGACTTTTTAATCAACCTGCACCTGGCGAAAAACGGCTGGCTCCTCATCCCGATCGGTCTGGCATACGGAATGGTCTATTACGTCTTGTTTCGTTGGGCGATACGCCGATTCCGCATCCCTACACCCGGCCGCGAGGAAGGCTCGCAGCTGGAAGAGTGGGCAGGGGATATTCCTTATCGTTCCCCGCTGATTCTGCAGGCCCTGGGGGGAAAGAACAACATCAAGAACATTGAAGCCTGCATTACCCGCCTTCGTCTGACTCTCGTCAACGATCGTCTGATGGACACCGCGGCGCTTAAGCATCTGGGCGCAGCCGGAGTCATCCGGTTGGGCGGGGGGAACGTGCAGGTGGTTTTCGGCACCTATTCCGAGCTGATCCGTGAGGAAATCAATAAGGCGCTGCGCAGGGACATTAAGCAAGTCCTGTTCAACTCGCCCATGCAGGGCCGCATGATTCCGCTGGAAGAAGTGCCGGACAAAATTTTTGCCGGGAAGATCGTCGGCAACGGGGTAGCTTTTCTCCCTGAAAAGGGGGAACTCGTAGCTCCTGTGGGCGGTAAGATCATCCATGTATATCCGTCGCTTCATGCGATTGGTATCGAAACGGAACATGGTCTTCAGGTACTGCTGCATATCGGTATCGACACGTCTCATCTTCAGGGGAAATATTTCACCTGCTTCGTTAAAGAAGGAGACCAGGTGGAGCCTGGTCAGCTGCTGGTTCGGTTCAATTTGAACAGGGTGAAAAAGAACAGTAAATCGCTGGCGACGCCAATGCTGATCACCAACGTCGATAAGGTCAAGTCATGGAGCTTTGCGCCTTATAAAACGGTGAAAAAAGGCCAGGCGTCCGTTATGTCGGTCGTACTCAAGGATGCCGTCACAGAGGGAGGGAACGCTTTTGATTGAGGGAATCGGAGCATCATCCGGTATTGCTATGGGCAAAGCTTTTGTCATCCCGACATGGGAATGGGACTTTCCCGATAAGCTGATCGATGTTGCGGATTTGGCTTATGAATTCGAACGGTTATATGACGGGATCCATCATTCCAAGGTGGAGATCGAGCAGATCAAGCAAGAGTTCGTCAGTGTACTGGGCGAAGAGCAGACGCAAATTTTCGACGCTCACCTGGCGATCCTTGAAGACCCGATCTTTATGAGCGAAGTGCAAGGGATCATGCAGCGCCAGTATAAGGCTGCGGAGGTAGCGGTCAAGGAAGCGATCGATAAATTTGTCAACATGTTCGATCTGCTGGACGATCATTACATGAAGGAGCGGGCGCTGGATATTAAGGATGTCGGCAACCGACTGCTCAAGCATTTGCTCGGAGCGCTCGAAGAGACGCTCCCTCCTAAGGATCAGCCGTATATTCTGGTAGCTAAAGAATTAATTCCTTCCCAAATGGTTCATCTTGACGTCAATCAAACGATGGGGATTGTTACGATGATGGGGGGCAAGACCTCGCACGTGGCCATCATGGCCCGCGCCATGAGCGTGCCTTATGTGCTTGGGCTTGAGGGAAAGCTGCAAACGCCGATTCAAAACGGAGATTACCTTATCATCGACGGAGATGAAGGGATCGTTTACGTCAATCCGGAGGAAGAAATTATTCGGCAGTACGAAGCGCGAAGGGAATCTTGGAAGGCGATCCAGGAACAGCTGCAAAAATTGGCGCACCTGCCTTCCCAAACCGAAGACGGCTGGCAGATGAATCTTGCAGCCAACATCAGCTCGGTGAAGGAGCTGGATTTGGTGATCCGCAACGGGGCATCCGGCGTGGGTCTGTTCCGGACGGAATTTTTGTACATGGACCGGAGCACCTTCCCGCAAGAAGAGGAGCAGTTTGTTGTTTACCGTGAGGTCGCCGAGCGGCTTCAAGGGAAGCCGGTCGTGATCCGCACGCTCGACATCGGCGGCGACAAGCATTTGGATTATTTGGCATTGCCCGAAGAGGAGAATCCTTCGCTTGGATACCGCGCGATACGAGTGATGCTGGACCGGACCGATTTGTTCAAGACGCAGCTGCGTGCCATCCTCCGGGCCAGTCATTACGGCAGCGTCAAAATCATGTATCCGATGATCAGCAGCCTAGAAGAGCTGCATCGGGCAAATGAATTGCTGGAAGAAGCCAAGCAGGAGTTGAGGGAAGCTAAAGTGCCCTTCAGCGAGGAGGTTGAGGTAGGCATTATGATTGAGCTGCCGGCATCGGTCATGATCTCCGACCTGCTGGCCCAAGAGGTTGATTTCTTCAGCATCGGTACGAACGATCTGGTACAGTACGTACTGGCTGTAGACCGGATGAATGAACAGGTGGCTCATCTGTACGATCCTTATCATCCTGCGGTGCTGCGTATGCTGAAGATGATCGTAGATAACGCCAAGCGGTTCAAAACGCATGTCAGCGTATGCGGCGAGCTCGCAGGGGATATACGCGCCCTGCCGATCTGGCTGTCGCTTGGAATTAAGGAATTAAGCATGTCGGTCCAAGCCATATTGAAGGTGAAAAACAGCTTGCTGCAAAGCAAATACAGCGATACCGAGGGCATATGGGACGAGTTGTCCAAATGTATGTCCAGCTCCGCTGTCATCGAGGTGCTCGGCCGCTATCTGGAGACTGATTTGGCGGAGGAAACCAAACCTCATTGGCCGGCAAGCGGCTGCTGTTAACCCGCTCGCCGTTGCAAGAGACGATCCATAAATTTGTGGGAGGAAAACGAAGATGGAATTAAAAGGCCGCAAAGTGCTTGCTTTTGTAGACGAGGATTTTGAAGATTTGGAGATGTGGTATCCGGTGATGCGGCTGAAGGAGGCCGGAGCGGAGGTGCACCTCGCCGGTCCCAAAGCCAATACGGTATATCACGGCAAATACGGGGTTCCGCTGACAACCGACCATGCTCTGGATGAAGTTCGTTCCGAGGACTATATTGGCTTGTATATCCCCGGCGGCTGGGCCCCTGACAAATTGCGCCGTTATGCATCCGTGCTTCAGCTCACCAAGGAATTTCATGCTGCCGAGAAGCCGATTGCCCATATTTGTCACGCCGGCTGGGTGTTGGCATCCGCCAAAATTTGTAAGGGCTATACCATGACCTCGACCCCGGGGATTAAGGACGACCTGGAGAACGCCGGAGCCATCTGGGTGGATCAAGAGGTTGTAGTGGACCGGAATATCGTCTCCGGCCGCAGGCCCCCGGATCTTCCCGCATTTACGAAAACGTTCGTCGACGTATTGGCCGGGTATATCCGCAAATAAAGCTTCGGCAAGTTGATAGCAGTTAGGAGCCAAAACGGAATGCATGTATTCATTCGATGGCTGCCTTCCCTGCTGTGGATGGCGGTCATTTTTTATTTGTCTTCCCGGACAGGGGAAGATGTGGGCGGCTGGCTGGACATCGTCCGCCGCTTTGTTCCGATGATGGAAGGCTTTGATTGGGGACATTTTGCGGCCTATTTTATTTTGGCCTGGACATATCTATGGGCATGGCGTCCGAAGCGGTTAAGCCTTGGAGTTAAGCTTGCCGTTATACTGCTTTGTGTTCTGTACGGCGTGACCGATGAATACCACCAATCGTTCGTTCCGGGGCGGACGCCCGATCTCAAGGATATTCGCAATGACGCTATCGGAGCCGCACTAGCCATGCTGCTGCTCTATATTCCTTTTGTCCGGCGCTGGTACGGCCGGCTCTCCGGTGCTAAATATTACTAACCGCCTTTCGGAAGGAAAAGTTGAACCAAGGTAGAATATCTGAACCTATGGAGAAAGGGTTGGCTGTCGTCATAAAGGAGTGGTATCGTTGCAGAAGCAGTGCAAATGCGGTGAATACATGGGTATCCGCCTCCGCACCGTGATTTATCAAAACAAAGTTGAAATCGAAAACGTCCCTGTTTTTTCTTGTGAAGCTTGCAGCCGAAGTGAAGTATATCCCGAGGTGAAGCCGGAGCTGACCGGATTAATCGGAACGCTTGGCAGCAAGCCGGAAAAGCAGCAGCTGCAATTCGAGGAGGTCAGCGAAGTCGCCCATCTGATGGTAAAAGTGACGGATAAGAATCGGGCTTCCGATCCGGTGGAAGCCATCATCCAGGAACGCATCAACGAGCTGCTGGATTTGCTGCTTCTTGCCCAGTCGCTTAACGACGGGCCGTGGGTGGATGATATTAGAAAACGCTTGTCTCAAATCGCCAAACATGCCATAACAGTACACGATTTTTGAAAGCCGCTGCCCTGCAGTTGGCTTTTTTTGATGTAATTTGATACTATGAACATAGGATTAAGCCTATATTCGTTGCGAAATCAGGCATTTTGTCGTATGATAAGGCTAAATGACATGATCGCATTATAATTTTTAACATTGGAGAGAATGGCCGTGACTGTGACAATTTATGATGTAGCAAGAGAAGCGGGCGTTTCCATGGCGACCGTTTCCCGAGTAGTCAACAACAATCCCAACGTGAAGCCGCAAACACGGAAGAAAGTTTTTGAAGCCATTGAGCGTTTAGGCTATCGTCCGAATGCGGTGGCCAGAGGCTTGGCCAGCAAGAAGACGACAACCGTCGGCGTGGTCATTCCCGATATTTCCAACTCGATATTCTCCGAGGTCGCAAGAGGCATTGAAGATATCGCCAACATGTATCACTACAATATTATCCTTTGCAATGCGGACAAAAAGAAGGATAAAGAAATACGCGTCATCAACACCCTTCTCGAGAAGCAGGTTGACGGACTTCTCTTTATGGGCGGCGCTATCACGGAAGAGCATATTGAAGCGTTCAAGACCTCTTCGGTTCCGGTCGTGCTTTGCGCGACGGCGGATGAACAGAAGACCATCCCGTCGGTCGATATCGACCATGAGAAGGCCGCTTACGATGCGGTGCAATTGCTGATTCAGAAAGGCCATCGTCAAATCGCCATGATATCCGGAACTCTGCAGGATCCGACGAACGGATATGCGCGTTACCAAGGCTACAAGAAGGCGTTGGAGGAGGCCGGGATTCCGCTGCGTGAGGATTATGTCCGTATCGGTAATTACCGTTACGAATCAGGTCTTGAGGTCACGAAATATTTCATGGAGCTGGACGAGCGTCCTACGGCTATTTTTGCGGCGACGGACGAAATGGCGATCGGCGCGATTCATGCGCTTCAGGACAACGGGCTGAAAGTGCCGGATGATGTATCCGTCATCAGTGTGGATAATATCCGGATGGCGTCCATGGTTCGGCCTCAGCTGACGACGGTAGCTCAACCGATGTATGATATCGGCGCCGTGGCGATGCGTCTTTTGACCAAGCTGATGAACAAGGAAACCAAGGATGCCTCGGAGCTGACGCAGGTTACGTTACCTCACGATATCATTCAAAGAAATTCGGTGGCTTCACGCTAAACGTGAGCCACTTCTTTTTGTAAAGGAGGACTTGGCTTGGCTTATTCAAAAATCGGCGTCATCGGGGCGATGAAGGAAGAGATCGAACTGTTCCATAACCATATGGATCAGGTAAACGAATCGGTAAAGGCGGGCGTGGTGTTCTATGAAGGACAATTTCATGGCCGGCCGATCGTGCTCTGCAAATCGGGTGTGGGCAAAGTAAACGCTGCCGTAACGACGCAAATTTTGATTGATACATACGGGGTGGACTCCATTGTGTTTACCGGAGTGGCCGGGGCGGTAGATCCGGATCTGAACGTGGGGGATATCGTCGTATCGACGGAATGCCTGCAGCACGATATGGACGTAACGGCGCTTGGCTTCCCCCGGGGCACGATACCTTATGAAGAGACATCGTTGTTTGCCGCAGACGACCATTTGCGGAAGCTTGCTGTGGAAGTGAGCGGCGAGTTATTCGGCGGACGGGTGAAAGAAGGGCGTGTGCTTTCCGGAGACCAGTTTATCGCGAGCCGTGAAACGGTGGCGCAGCTGTACACGGAGCTCGGGGGAGCCTGCACGGAGATGGAGGGCGCGGCTGTAGCTCAAGTCTGCACCATGAACGGGGTTCCTTTTGTCGTCATTCGCTCCATGTCCGATAAAGCGGATGGTTCGGCGCATGTGAACTTTGCGGAATTTACCGTCCAGGCTTCAGAGAATTCATACCGTATTGTAGATCAATTACTGAAGCGGCTGCAATAAAAAACTGCCGCAGCGCTTTAAAATAGATAAGGAGAGTCGTTCAATCATGTCATCGGTAACAATGGATCAAATTGTCGCTCTGGCAAAGCACAGAGGGTTTATTTTTCCCGGCTCCGAAATTTACGGAGGCCTCGCGAACACTTGGGATTACGGTCCACTGGGAGTGGAGCTCAAAAACAACATCAAACGCGCATGGTGGAAAAAGTTTATTCAAGAATCGCCTTATAACGTAGGTTTGGATGCGGCTATTTTGATGAATCCTCAGGCTTGGGTCGCTTCGGGCCATGTAGGCAATTTTAACGACCCGATGATCGACTGCAAAAAGTGTAAGGTGCGTCACCGTGCGGACAAGCTGATCGAGAATGCTTTGTCGGAAAAAGGGATCGAGATGATTGTGGACGGATTATCCTTTGCCGATATGGAAAAGCTGATTGCCGAGCACAGCATCGTTTGTCCGGACTGCGGGGCTATGGATTATACAGAAATCCGCCAGTTCAATCTGATGTTCAAAACATTCCAGGGCGTGACGGAATCAAGCGCCAACATCGTGTATCTGCGTCCGGAGACAGCGCAGGGCATCTTCGTCAACTTCAAGAATGTACAGCGTACGATGCGCAAAAAGCTTCCGTTCGGCATCGGCCAAATCGGCAAAAGCTTCCGAAATGAAATTACACCGGGCAATTTTACGTTTCGGACCCGTGAATTCGAACAGATGGAGCTGGAGTTTTTCTGCAAGCCGGGGGAAGATCTGCAATGGTTTGAGTACTGGCGTTCTTTCTGCCGTGACTGGCTCCTGTCTCTAGGCATGGCGGAAACTAGCATTCGTCTGCGGGATCACTCCGAGGATGAGCTGTCCCATTACAGCAATGGTACTACCGACATTGAATATAAATTCCCGTTCGGATGGGGCGAGCTTTGGGGTATCGCTGACCGCACGGATTATGATTTGAAGCAGCATATGGCGCATTCCGGCGAGGATTTCCATTATATCGATCAAGAAACGAACGAGCGCTACATTCCTTACTGTATCGAGCCTTCGCTTGGTGCAGACCGTGTGACGCTGGCCTTCTTGATCAACGCCTACGAAGAACAGAAGCTTGAAGGGGATGACAGCCGTACGGTGCTGCACCTGCATCCGGCACTGGCGCCTTACAAAGCGGCGATTTTCCCGCTGTCCAAGAAGCTTTCGGAAGGGGCGAATAAAGTATTTGCCGACTTATCCAAGCATTTCCTGGTGGATTACGACGAAGCCGGATCGATCGGCAAGCGGTACCGTCGCCATGATGAGATCGGTACCCCGTTCTGTATCACATATGATTTCGACTCCGAGCAGGACGGACAGGTGACCGTTCGCGACCGCGATACGATGGAGCAGACACGGATGCCGATCAGCGAATTGAAAGCATTCCTTGAATCAAAAATCGAATTTTAACAGGCAAAGCCCGCTTGAACCGGTTGTCGCAGGTCAGCGGGCTTTTTCTTTATTCGGCGGATCATCGCCGATCTTCCGTTCAGCACATTTATTTGGGCAAATACAGCATGGCAAGCTCTTTGGTTTGCCTATTTTTTTGTGTAATTTCGTTTCGGCGAGGTATCGGCTCCCAGGTTTCTACAGGATCTAGCCATGTGGAAGGAAGCGCTTCACTGCAGTAGGGCTGCCATTCCTTAAGCCATGAAGACGGCAGAGCCAGCTCCGGGTCCTTCTCCAGCTGCCCGATGATCGCGTGCTCGCTCATTTCAAGCCAAAGCAGGCTCCAGGCCCGCGGAACGACTCGCCAAATCTCATACCCGCCTCCGCCGAGCGCCACCCAACGACCGCCGCAATATTGATGTGCGAGTTGGTGAATGAAGCGCGGCATCGCCCGGTATATTTCCATACTGCAGTGCATGTGTGCCAACGGATCGAAGGCATGCGCGTCGCAGCCGTGCTGTGAAACGATTAAATCAGGCTTGAACTGCTCCGCCACTTTGCCAAGCACTTCGCTGAAGCATTCCATCCACGATTCGTCTTCGGTGTAGGGTTCCAGCGGCACATTGACGGTTGTCCCGAACCCGGAGTCGGCTCCCCGTTCATTCACCGCTCCGGTTCCCGGGAACAAATACTTCCCTGTTTCATGAATGGAGAATGTGCATACGGAAGGGTCCGTATAGAAGCTCCACTGCACGCCGTCACCGTGATGCACGTCCGTATCGATATAGAGTACTCGGCTGCCGTAAGCGCTTTTAGCATGCGCAATGGCAATCGCCGCATCGTTATATACACAAAAGCCCGAGCCTTTGCTGGGCATGGCGTGATGCAGTCCGCCGCCCAAATGCAGCGCATGCACCGTTTCCCCGGTCATGACAGCGTCCACAGCTCGAATCGACCCGCCGACCAAGCCCATGGTAATGTCGTTCATGCCTGGAAAGAAGGGGGTATCCTCCGTAGCCAGCCCGTATTTTTCCGCTTGCTGCAGCCATTTCTGTTCAGGTTCCGGATAACTAAGGGCGGTGACGGCTTGAACATATTCCCTGGAATGCACATGGTAAAGCTGTGCTTCCGCTGCTTTACCGGGGGAAATGACGGATTCGGGGGGCAGAGCCCCCGCTTTTCGCAGCAGGTCCACGGTCAAAATTAATCTTTTTTGATTAAACGGATGGCTGTCATTAAAACGGTATGCGGTTTCATTCTCGTCGTAAATGAACAAGGCTTTGGCATTCATGACTTTTCGCGCCTCCATCAGTACATAAACCGCTGCCGGAACCGAACACGGTCGAATTTCTCGACAGAGGACAACGGTACGTTTTTGCCGATGCGTACCATCAGACAGTTTGCAGGATGAGAGCAAATCTCCGGATCGTCGGTGGCATACCAGACCATATCCACGCTTTTCATCAGCTGCTCCATCATATTGCGATACTGCCAGACCGTGAGCCCGGTAGCTTCCAAATCCCAATGCCAATAATATTCCGTTGTAAATGTGATGACGTTCTCCAATTGCTCACCTTCAAATGCCAGCTTGATCAGCTTTTTGCCCAGTCCGATACCGCGGAAATCGTTAGCGACCTCGATGGCTCCAAGCTCGATCAGATCGTCCATCCCGCCTTCGGACCAACGCTCCAGTTCATCCGGATAATGGAAGGTGACATATCCTATGATTTGATCGGAGATTCGTGCGGCAATGATCCTTCCTTCCGGCAGCTCGGCTATTTCTACCAAGGCTTCCCACTGATCTTTTGGCCGCCGAAACGCATCCAGATCCGGATGAAGGGAGTATGTGCGAAGCCGTTCAGGCGGTATAGGGCCCTCAACGATCATCTCGGTGTTCTGATACGGGATAACCAGGGAATGATATATTTTGATATGTTCCATCTGTGCAGACCGACTCCCTTCCAGAACCTTCACTACGTAGTAGCATAACAAAAAATTGGTCGAATAAAAAGGGTTGTGGTATAATAAAATAGAGCTTCATGAAAGCGTTTTAAATCAATGGGTAAGCTGGATTTTGGGAGGTATGTGTAGTGGACCGCGCGAATATAGAAAGCATTGCACCCGTATCATCATCATCCAATATGAAAAATTATGAAGAAGAGCGTGCCGGCTTCAACTGGGAAGCCGTCGAAAAGACGTTTACCTGGTCGGATACGGGAAAAGTCAATATGGCCCACGAGGCGATTGACCGTCATGCCGATTCGACCCGGAGAGACAAGGTAGCGCTGTATTACAGCGATGACCGAAGAGACGAGAAATACACTTTCCTCGATATGAAGCTGCAGTCCAATCGCTTTGGCAACGTGCTTCGCAAGCTCGGGATAGGGAAGGGCGACCGTGTATTTATTTTCATGCCGCGCACGCCGGAGCTGTATTTTGCACTGCTGGGATCGATCAAAATCGGCGCTGTCGTTGGACCGCTTTTCGAAGCATTCATGGAAACCGCCGTCAAGGATCGTTTGGAGGACAGTGAAGCGGTTGCCATCATCACGACGCCTGCTTTGCTCTCGAGGGTTCCTGCGGCGGAACTGCCGCATTTGAAGCACATCATTCTAGTGGGGCAGGATATCACGCTTGCTGAAGGCCAAGTTGATTTTTATAAAGAGATGGCTTCCGCTTCCGAGGAGCTTGAGCTGGAATGGGTAGACCGCGAAGACGGGCTTCTAATCCATTACACTTCCGGTTCCACGGGTAAGCCGAAAGGCGTATATCACGTTCATAATGCGATGCTGCAGCACTATTACACCGGACGGGTCGTGCTTGACCTTCAGGAGCAGGATGTGTACTGGTGTACGGCCGACCCCGGTTGGGTTACAGGCACTTCCTACGGTATTTTTGCGCCATGGCTTAACGGTGCGACCAATGTCATCCGCGGAGGAAGGTTCAGTCCGCAGGACTGGTACAAGACGATCGAGAAATACAAGGTCACGGTATGGTACAGCGCCCCGACCGCATTCCGCATGCTGATGGGTGCGGGGGACGAGACTGTAAAGCAATTTGATTTGTCCTCACTTCGCCATGTGCTTAGCGTTGGAGAGCCTTTGAACCCGGAGGTCGTGCGTTGGGGGCTGAAGGTATTTGGTCAGCGAATCCACGATACGTGGTGGATGACCGAAACCGGCGGCCACCTGATTTGTAACTATCCGTGCATGGCGATCCGCCCCGGTTCGATGGGCAAGCCGCTGCCCGGTATAGAAGCGGCGATTCTCGACGATGCAGGCAACATACTGCCGCCTTACCGTATGGGCAATCTGGCCGTGAAGACGCCGTGGCCGTCGATGATGCGTAAAATATGGAAAAATCCGGCTAAATACGAGGAGTACTTCCGTATCCCGGGATGGTATATTTCCGGAGACTCCGCGTATATGGATGAGGATGGGTATTTCTGGTTCCAAGGCCGAATCGACGATGTCATCAACACGGCCGGGGAGCGTGTGGGCCCGTTTGAGGTGGAAAGCAAGCTGATCGAGCATCCGGCTGTCGCAGAAGCGGGCGTTATTGGCAAGCCGGATCCGATGCGCGGAGAAATTATTAAGGCGTTCATTGCCCTGAGGGAAGGATATACTCCTTCTGAAGAGTTGAAGGCCGATATTGCACAATTCGTTAAGGTAGGGCTGTCTGCGCACGCTGCTCCTCGTGAGATTGAATTCAAAGATAAGCTGCCGAAAACCCGCAGCGGTAAGATCATGCGCCGCGTGCTTAAAGCATGGGAGCTCAATTTGCCGACAGGCGACCTCTCGACGATTGAAGATTAATAACAAATCAAAGCTGCATAAACAAACCCGGTCTTCGTTGACCGGGTTTGTTTGCTGTAAATCACAACGTATCACTTTTTATATTTTACGGGCGCGGAATGCTTGGATTCCCCCAGATCGTTTGTTGCCGAGACCTTGTAATACCCTTCATACGAGACCGCATAGTAGCGGAATTGTGTTGCCCCGGTCACGGTGCCGATTTTGGAATAGCTTCCGTCTTCTTTGTCGCTGTAGTAAACGGTATATTGATTTACACGGTCTTTGCCGGGGTTGGCTTTCCACTTCATCTCAATCCCGCCGCCGCTGGATCTTACGCTCAGGCCCGATGGAGCGGAGGGGACCTGGTCAGGCTTTTCCGCACTTCCGGAATCAGAGCCCGGCGGCTGATCTTCTTTGCCCGAAGACGATAGGGGCTGCCCCAGCGATCCATCCGTATAAGCCGCTTGGCTTGGCGCGGATTCTTTGCCGGCTACATCTACCGCCGTGATGTAATATCCGAATACGCCTGCGCCAGGCGTGGTGTCCGTAAACTTCGTTTCCTCTCCCGCAATGACCACTTTGCCGTTCACCCGTTGGAACGGTCCGCCGTTGGAAGAACGATAGAGACGATATCCGACGATATCCGCGCTGCCGCTGGCCTGGAACGTAATGACACTTGTATCTCCCGAGCGGGTGGAGACAACAGTTGTCGGCGCTGCAGGGGGTTTCCCGTCATCTGTTCTCGGATCATTCTTTGACGGTGCGTCCATATCATAGTCACTCGGGCGATAGAAGCTTAAACTTCTTTTACGGCTTGCCGGGAGCTTGCTAATGACGCTCTCCAGCTCTGCAAACAGTTCGTTGAGCGGTTTTTCCCTGCGGATCACCATTTTCTCCTGAACGAAATCGGCCGGGGTTTCGGCTTGGGCAATATAATTGATTCCGTTATAAGTAATGATCGGGAGTTTAACGAGCACATTGTCTTCCTCGGTCGGCAGGAATTTCTTGTTAAACAAGTCCGTTACCTGTTTCCCCGCCTCTATAGTCGCTTGACTCGGAAGCTTGCCTGATAGGCTGGATACCGTCATCTGTACGATATTGTCCGGGCGATTGAAATTCTTGGTAGGGAACAGCTCAGGACGCTTATCGATCGCCATGTTCATAGTGAGCGCCCATATATTTTTGGCGCGGTTCGTCCCGCCGGTTTGTTTGCTCAGCTTATGGATCGGCAGCTCGTACCCGGCCCACACGCCTAAGGTAATATCCGGGGTGTACCCCATAAACCACGCATCCGCATCGTCCTGTGTGGAACCCGTTTTCCCGACAATCGGTACTTTTCCATAATGTTTGAATTTCTTCATCAGATCTGTCGCCGTTCCCGAAGTAATCACGGTACGCATCATATCCGTCATGAGATAAGCCGTTTGTTCGGAAAAAGCGGTGGACGGATTCAACTGGTGCTCGTAGATGACCTTGCCATTGGAGTCCGTTATTTTTTGGATCAAGTACGCTTCGTTATAAACTCCGTTGTTGCCGATCGTTGCATAGGCGTTGGTTAATTCTTTTACCGTTACACCGTATTTTAAGCCGCCGATAACACCGGTTTGCGCAACATAATCCGCTTCCGTGATGGATTTAATCCCCATTTTTCCGGCAAATTCCCATGCTTCCTTAATGCCGACAACGTCCAAAAACAGTTTGATCGCCGGAATGTTGTACGATTGGTCGAGAGCTCTTCTGGCAGTAATCAGCCCGCGATATTTGTTGTCCCAGTTTTCCGGGATGTGATAACCCCGGGTACCGTCCTTAAGGATGATCGGAGAGTCATCGATCACTGATGCGGGCTGAAGGCCTTTTTCCATGGCGGGCAAATAGGCGGCGATCGGCTTCATCGTGGACCCCGGCTGGCGGTAAGCTTGAGTGGCGTGATTCAACTGCTCTTTAAAGAAATCCCTGCCTTCCATCATGCCAAGAATCGCACCTGTCCTGCTTTCTATCATGACCGCTCCGATTTGTTCCATTCCTTTGACTTTATCGTCCGGTGAGAAGTTTTTCGGATCCTGAGCGATGTCACGCATCGAGTCGTAAATTTCTTTATCGATCGTTGTGTAAATATGATATCCGCCGCGCTTGAGCTGCGCCTGAATCTCTTTGAGCTCTTCGTTATAGAGCTCCGGATTTTCTTTCTGGTCCAAATCCGGGTGTTCTGCTTTCAGCAGCACTTTCGCGGCTTCCTTCTCCACCTCGATCATCAAATAAGGATAGGTGGAGTAAGCTTTCTTCACCCGTTCAGCGAGCGAGCCTTTCAAATCGAACTGAAGTGCCTCCTGATACTGCTGATCGTTTATTTTTCCTTCCTCCAACATTCGGCGGAGCACCAGCTGCTGGCGCTGCACCGCGCGTTTGAAGGCGGCGCCGTCGAACACCCCGCTGCTGTTGAAGGTGGAATAATTGCTCGGCTGCTGGGGAAGGCCAGCCAGAAATGCCGCTTGGGCAACATTCAGCTGGTTTAAGTCTTCAATGTTGAAAATCCCTTTCGCAGCCGCTTTGATCCCATATAGATTGTAGCCGGAAGAACCGTTGCCGTATGGAATTTTGTTCAAATAAGCGAGCAGAATCTGGTCCTTGGACATAATGCGTTCCATTCGCATCGCAAGCAGTATTTCCTTGGCCTTCCGGCTGTCGGCTTTATCTAATGACAGGTAAACGCGTCTGGCCAGCTGCTGGGTAATGGTGCTGCCACCGGTTTGGACGTCTTCATTCAGCAGCTTTTGGATAACGGCGCGCATCGTCCCTTTAACGTCAACCCCGTTATGTTCATAAAAATGATTATCTTCAATGGCGAATACGGCATCAATCACCAGTTGAGGAATTTCGTTCAAATTGGCCAAACGGCGGTCTTCCTCCGTACGGATTTGACCAACGAGCGTATTATCGCGAAAATAGACGAATCCGGTTTGTGCATCGTCTTGCATCTGGGCGACCATGGCTTCCTTGCTGCGGACGGGATCGTCCTTGACTAAAGCGGATACGTATCCGAACGCGGCCCCTCCCCCGAGAAATCCGGCGATCATTCCAACGATAAACATCCATTTGAAAGTGAGCAGCGTGTATTTACCGATGGACTGCAGAACCTCTTTATAGTTTTGAGGCTTTTGTTCCTTTTCCATAACTACGGTTTCCTCCCGATTGGAAAACATTACTTAAACATTATAGCATATAGAGTCAAGCCGAACAGCGGCATTAGGCTCTCAGGATCACTGTTCATGATGTTTGGCTTATGCCGCAAGCACAAACGGGGCCGTTTGACACCGATAGCAAACGTATGGTATAACTAAGCTTAATTGCATCAGATCCAAATGCGTTGAAGGACATCAGTAGGATAAGGAGACAAGCTTTCAGAGAGCCGGTGGACGGTGGAAACCGGTACTTAACCTTATACCGAATTACAGTCCGGAGCAGCGGAAGGGAACGCCCGATGGCCGTATCATACGGTATCAGGCCGGTAGCTTCCGATCGGGCAACCCCCGTTATCCTGCTGAAGTGAAAGCCAAGACTGGCGTTTATCTGTTTAGCAGCGGAATTCGCACTACAGGTTTCGTCTGTCTCGCTTTAATTAGGGTGGTACCGCGAGCTAAACCTTCTCGTCCCTTGAGGATGAGAAGGTTTTTTTGTATTTTTGATACTTGGGAGGAATGAAGCAAATGACAAAATGGGAACAACTGACTGCGGAACAGCAGAACGAAGTGAACCGCCAATTGGAAACCATCCGGCGCGGTGTGGTCGAAATCGTTCCGGAGGACGAATTAAAGCAAAAAATCATCGACTCGGTTGCTACGGGAAAACCGCTTAAAGTAAAGCTTGGACTGGATCCGTCCGCGCCGGATATTCATGTTGGGCATACGGTTGTGCTGCATAAGCTGCGCCAATTTCAAGAGCTTGGTCATCAGGTGCAGCTCATTATCGGTGACTTTACGGGCCGCATCGGGGATCCGACCGGGAAATCGGAAACGCGGAAGCAGTTGACGGAAGATGACGTGAAGCGCAACGCTTTGACGTACCAGAAGCAAATCTACAAAATTCTCGATCCGCAAAAAACGCAGCTCTTTTATAATTCCGAATGGCTCGGGCCGCTTACGTTTGCTGATGTCGTTCAACTGTCCGCCAAGGTGACCGTGGCGCGGATGCTTGAGCGGGATGACTTCTCCAAGCGCTATGCCGGAGGTTTGCCGATTCATATTCATGAGTTCTTTTATCCGCTCATGCAGGGCTATGACTCGGTTGCTTTGAAAAGCGATATCGAGCTCGGAGGAACCGACCAGAAATTCAATCTGCTGATGGGCCGAACGCTTCAGAAGGAATATGGCTTACCCGCTCAAATTGCGATTATGAATCCGCTGCTTGAAGGCCTTGACGGGGTACAGAAAATGAGCAAAAGCCTCGGCAACTATATCGGTATCGATGAAGAGCCGAACGAAATATACGGAAAGGCGATGTCTGTACCGGATGAATTGATGCTCAAATATTACGAGCTGGCCACGGATATTTCGAACGAGGAGCTGCTGCAGCTGCGTGAGGGTATCGCACAGGGCACGATCCATCCTCGCGACGCCAAAATGCGTCTGGCTCACATGTTCGTCCGCATGTATCACGGAGAGCAGGCGGCAGACGATGCACAGCAGCATTTTGTAACCGTATTTCAGCAGCGGGCGCTGCCGGACGATATTGAAGAGGTAACGCTTCCGCCTGAAGCGCTCGAGGGCGGGAAAATCCGGATCGCCAAGCTGCTTGTGACGCTGGGATTGCAAAGCTCAAACAGCGAAGCAAGACGGAGCGTACAGCAGGGCGCAGTGAAGGTGAACGAACGGAAGATCATTGACCCGAACGAGGAGCTGACGCCCGAAGGCGGCGAAATCGTACAGGTTGGCAAGCGTAAATTCGCCAAAATCAAGCTTGGCTGAAACAACAAAAAACCTTGGTTCTTCCGAAGAAGAGCCAAGGTTTTTTCGTATCGTTAAGATTAACGGCTGTAAAACTCGACGATTTGCTTTTCATCGATCTCTTGAGCAAGCTCGGCACGCTCAGGCAGGCGGACATATTTGCCTTCCATTGCGTTTTCGTCGAACTCAAGGTAAGCCGGCAGGTAGTTGCGGTTAGCCAAAGCTTCTTTAACAACAGACAGGTTGCGGCTTCTTTCGCGAAGGCCGATCACATCGCCAGGCGTTACGAGGTAAGAGGCGATATCTACTTTTTTGCCGTTTACCGTGATGTGACCGTGAGCAACGAGCTGACGGGCACCTGCACGGGAGTTGGACAGACCCAGACGGTAAACCAGATTGTCTAAACGGCTTTCGAGCAGGAACATGAAGTTCTCACCGGCGATACCTTGCATTTTAGTTGCCTTGTCAAACAGGTTGCGGAATTGCTTCTCGTTCAGACCGTACATGTGGCGCAGCTTTTGTTTTTCTTGCAGCTGTAAACCGTATCCGGAGATTTTTTTGCGCTGACCCGGGCCGTGTTGGCCAGGCGGGAAAGGACGTTTCAATTCTTTGCCGGTACCGCTCAAGGAGATGCCGAGACGGCGGCTTAATTTAAATTTAGGACCAGTGTAACGTGACATGGATTAGAGTGCTCCTTTGTTCATAAAGTAAGATAGTTTTGGTTTTAATAACGGGTGAAGCGTGTGCCCGACTTTGTTTCTCATGCCCATGTGGCGTCCGAAGGGAAAAAACCAGCCGCGGTCCCGTCGGCAACAAAATCAACAGAGGGTGACACAAGCTTCCACAATAAGCATACTCGGGTAAAGTCCCGGTGGCATGCCTATTCTCGACAATTAATTTTATAAGATATAACAGGGCTGTGTCAAGCTGCAATCCCGTTCGAGAATCTCTTCTTTTTTTGATACAATGGGAAAAGCTTGAAGTGGGAGGTTACAGCATTGGGGCAATGGAATGTTCAGCACATGTCGGACGTTCTGAATTCGTATGGTGTCGTCGGTCATCTCGGAGGTGCGCTGCTTGCCGTACTGCAGACCGTTTTTCCTTTTGTTCCATTTGTGCTTGTGGCTGGGATGAATGTTCTGTTATTCGGGTTATGGGGCGGGCTGGCCATTAATTATTTGGGTGCCTGCCTCGGCGCGGTCATCGCCTTTTATGCTGCCAGGCACTATGGAAGAAGCTGGGTTCAGAAAAAGCTGGTGAAATACAGAAATATCGAAAAGCTTAACGCGCAGCTGGAACGGCGCGGCATGCTGTTCATTGCCTTAAGCCGCTTGATACCGGTGCTCCCGTCCTTCGCGATCAATTATGGCGCGGCGGTGATGAAAGTAAGGGCGAGAGATTTCATTGCAGGAACCCTTATCGGTAAAGCGCCGATGATATGGCTCGAATCATTGATCGGGCACGATCTTCTGCATTTTGCCAGATATAAGGGGCGGCTCTTGGTCCTTCTGGCGGCGTTCGCCGTGATGATCGTGATCGGCAACCGATTCAAAAATAAGTGGATGAAAAACGAAAATGGAATGTAGACCGTCAAAAAGTCCAACGGTAAGATGTCAAGTCCCTGATTCGTGAGAATTGGAAATTTTCTTGGCTGCAGAGCGCAGGAGTCAGGGAAAATGGCAGCACCAAACTAAACCCAGTCGAAAATCGAGTCAATTACCAGATTTTAACTGGGAATCCGTGAAGGACTTTGGCAAAGGAGGCGCTAATCCTTCGCAGTTGTCACCTTCCTTCGAGGCGTGTAGAGTTGGCCGTTGCGTAGCAGCACATCGACCAGACGCACAAGTTTTCTTGCCGTTAAGACGAGGGCGCGTTTGTGTTGGCGCTTGGGTACTTCGTTGTACTTCTTCCGGTAGTACTCGCCGAATTCCGGATCGCGGTTTTTCACCGAGTTGGCAGCTTCAACCAGGTAGTACCGCAGGAATCGGTTGCCGGAACGAATGCGTTTGGTATCCTCAGCCTCAAACGGGCCGGACTGGTGCCAAGAGAGAGACGAATTTCCCCGAATGGAAATACTATACGAGGAGAGAGGTTTATGCGCGATCCGAGACTGCAGCAGTTAGCCCGCAATATCGTCGGCTATTCTTTGGACGTTCAAGCCGGAGAGAAGGTACTGATCGAAATGGTCGGTTCCGAGCGTGAAATCGTTAAATGTCTGGTAGAGGAAGTTCATGCCAGGGGCGGGTATCCGTATATAGAGCTGGCGGATAACAGCATTCGCGCGGCTGTGCTGCGTTCGGCTACAAAAGAGCAGATGGAACACTGGGCGAATATGGACCTTCAGCGAATGAAGGAGATGGACTGCTATGTCGCCATTCGGTCGGGTGAAAATGTCAGCGAGCTTTCCGATGTGCCGGACGGAAAGATGAAGCTGTACAATCAAATTTATCGTAAAAAAGTTCATTTGGAGCAGAGGGTCAAGCGGACGCGATGGGTGGTGCTGCGCTATCCGAACGCTTCCATGGCTCAATTGGCCGGTATGAGCACCGAGCGGTTCGAAGATTTTTATTTTGATGTATGCAATCTGGATTACGCCAGAATGGCCGATGCGATGGAGCCGCTCCAGGAGCTGATGAATAAAACCGACCGTGTCCGCATTACAGGGCCGGGCGCAACGGACATTACGTTTTCGATTCGCGGAATCGGATCGGTCAAATGCTGCGGCCGCCGGAACATACCGGACGGGGAACTGTATACGGCTCCGGTGCGGGATTCGGTGAACGGTATCATCGCCTACAATACTCTGTCCGTTTATTCCGGAGTAACGTTCGAGAATATCACGTTCCGATTTGAACACGGAAAAATCGTAGAGGCGTCGGCGAACGATACCGCCCGTCTTCTGGAAGTGTTGGATACGGATGAAGGAGCAAGATATATCGGTGAATTCAGTCTGGGCTTTAACCCTTATATTTTACACCCGATGAAGGATACGCTGTTTGACGAGAAGATCGACGGAAGTCTTCATTTTACGCCGGGGCAAGCGTACGAGCAGGCGGATAACGGGAACCGTTCCTCCGTTCACTGGGATTTGGTGCTGATTCAACGGGCCGAGTACGGGGGTGGAGAAATCTATTTTGACGACCGTTTGATCCGCAAGGACGGCCGGTTCGTCATTCCTGAACTAATGGGCTTAAACCCTGAAAATTTAAAATAACCGGGTGTGAAAATGTAGTTGCATGTTATTCTCTTCCCATGTATCATAAGCTAAAACAACGTATTATTTTGGAGGGATTGTTATGCCTAACGCAAACAATGCGGCAATCGTGGAAATTTCTCAAACAGCAAATAAATTCAGATCTTCAATCGTTTTGCAGTATGACAATAAATATATCGATGTGAAGAGCATTCTTGGCTTGTTTACCACATTGCTTGCATCCGGCACTTACGACCTTCACGTCCACGGTCCTGATGCGGAGGAAGCGAAGAAAGCCATGGCCGAGGTGTTTGAGAAGCACGGACTGAAGATCAATAGCATTCAGGACTAACAACAAAGCGATGCGAAACAAGGAGGGGCATTTCCGCACGGCGGAAAATGCCTTTTCTTCCTCTATGACTTGTGTATTCCGCCATTTTCGACTAAAATTGAATTATGAAGCGTGAATGATATCCATTCGCGTCATTTCGGGAGAACCGGGAGGGCGAAACGAATTTGAAAATGGTAAGCCGGGTTTCGCTTCATGGCGTATTACAGGGGGGAAGCTTCATGTCATCGGATGTGCTGCTCAGCTTGTCGCAGAGAGCGCTGAATCTGCTTCAGGAGGATGCGGACAAGATTGAGAAGCTGATTGAAGTGCAAATGGAAAACTTGACTACGCGCAAATGTCCTCTCTATGAAGAGGTATTAGATACGCAGATTTACGGGCTGTCCAGAGAAATCGATTTCGCTATTCGAGCCGAACTCATCAATGAGGCAGCCGGTAAGCATATCCTGATGAAGCTCGAACGCAATTTGGCCGAGCTGTATGAAGCCATGAACCAAAATAAAGAGTAACCTTCGTCCGAAGGTTACTCTTTTTTTATTATGCGGCCTTTACACCAAGTAAAATGCAATCCCGAGGATCAGATAAACCACCAGCAGCAGGACGCCTTCATACCAGGTGGTGCTGCCATCCCTTGAGATCGACGTAGCGATGATGGCGGCCACGCCGATAGCTACAAGCTCATAGACAGTAAATATAATGTTCATAGGGTTGCCAAACCACAGCGATAAAAGGACAAGCACCGGTGCGACGAAGAGCGAGATCTGCAGACTGCTTCCGACGGCAATTTCCACAGCGGCGCCCATTTTATTTTTGCGGGCCATAATAATCGCTGCGCTGTGCTCTGCCGCGTTGCCTACTATGGCGATCAGGAAGGCGCCGACAAACAGGTCGGACAGACCGTACTGATGGCTGAAGGGCTCCAGCGTGCTCACCAGCCATTCGCTCTCGATAGCCACCATCGTGGTGGCAAGCAGTAAAAACAGGACGGATGTTCCCTTGGACCATACCGCTTCTCCGTGTTCCAGAGCCTGGTCTGACAGCTCGGTCTTATGCGTGATCATGGAAAAAAACAGCCACAGCAAATAGGCAACGATCAGAATAACGGAGACGATAATGCTTAAGGTTTGCGTTTCCATTGTCGTCAGGCTTCGGGTGAAAGCGGCGGGGATGAACAAGGCGATGACCGCCAGCAGCATCAGGGAAGCATTGTGACCGGCGAGCTTCACATTAAAGTGCTGTTCCTTGTATTTCAATCCGCCGATCAGAACACTGAGCCCCAGAACAAGCAGCATATTCCCGATGATCGATCCGGTGATGCTTGCTTTAACGGTATTGAATAACCCATCCTTCACTAGAAATATGGCGATGATCAATTCCGCCGCATTGCCGAAAGTGGCGTTCAGGAAACCGCCCAGCCGCTCTCCCGCGTATTGAGCCACGCTTTCGGTCGCCTTGCCGAGAAAGCCGGCGGCAAATATAATGGCGACCGCCGCAATCAAAAACTGCAGCGTGGGATTGAATGCGGGAGATCCAACATAATGCACCGCCGCACTAAGCGCAAAACTCAAAATTAGACAAATGGCAAAACCGTGGCGTTTCATCATTATCACCTCATGTGGTAAAGTATACCTGAATGGATCAAAACCTATTCTCAAATATCCCGTTATCGGCAAAAGGAGGAGCATTCGAATGGATTTGCGGCTGAAGGGAAAAAAAGCGGTTGTTACCGCTTCCAGCAAAGGATTGGGACGAGCTATAGCCGAGCAGTTGGCAGCGGAAGGCGCCAGCTTGCTGCTGTGCAGCAGGGATGAACAAGCGATCTGTGATGTCGCCGCACAGCTTGCGCAGAAGTATGGCGTGGAAGCCACCGGTTTGGGTATGGATTTGAGCAGCCCTGAACAAATCTCTTGGCTTGTACAGCAAGCCCAGGATCGGTTCGGACAGGTGGACGCACTGGTATGCAACGCAGGCGGCCCGCCGGGCGGCAGTTTTTTGTCGCTGGATGAAGAGGCCTGGCTTCATGCCATCCAGCTGAATCTGATGAGCGTCGTCCGTTTGGTGAAAGGGTTTCATCCATTAATGAAGGAACAGGGGGGACGGATCGTTACGATTGCGTCGTCTTCCGTGAAGATACCGATTCCCGGCCTTGTACTATCCAACACCCTGCGCACGGGACTCATCGGGTTAATGAAGACGCTCTCGATTGAATGGGGTCCGGACGGCATCCTCTTGAATACGGTGTGTCCAGGACGAATTATGACCGACCGGCTCATCGAACTGGATTCCTTCAATGCTTCCCGGCAAGGAAAAACGGTGGAAGACATACAGGAGAACATGATCAAGGACATTCCGCTGGGACGCTACGGTGAGCCGGAGGAGCTGGCATCGATGGCTGCCTACTTATTATCGCCGCGCAACAGCTACATGACCGGTTCTGTCTTCTATGTGGACGGAGGCATGGTAAAGGCGATTTAAAGTTGAAGGTCAGTTCATTGGATCCGATCGGATACGGCGCATTTGCTTTCCGTGTGGGAAGTTATTACAATAGAGCTATAATCCTTGAAGGAGTGATCCTCTTGAGCGAAGACATTCAAACAGGTCTTATCCGTATTTCAGATGATGTTGTGGCGACGATTGCAGGACTAGCCGCACTCGAAACTCCAGGGATCGCCGCCATGTCGGGAGGCATTTCGGAAGGATTGGCCAAGCGCTTGAGCGGAAAGAACGTCCAAAAGGGCGTCTCGGTTGAAGTGGGTCAAGTGGAAGCGGCAATCGATTTGAGAGTGATTGTCAACTATGGAAGCCGGATTCATGAAGTTTGCCGTGATTTGCAGGAAAACGTCCGCGAGGCGGTAGAGAATATGACGGGCTTATCCGTCGTAGAGGTCAATGTGAAGGTGGAAGGGGTAGCCTTTCGGGAGGAAGAGACGGCAGCAGTGGAAGATCCGCACAACCGGGTTAAATAACCAAAAGAGAGCCTTTTGTCAGGCTCTCTTTTTCATATCGCGTTCTTTTTCCGGTTTATTATGCTCTCTGGAGATGCTTAGCAGAATTCCGAGGCTCATCAGCGTCATCAGCATGGAAGTGCCGCCATAACTAATCAGCGGCAGCGTTACCCCTGTCATCGGAATCGTGTTGGTTACTCCGCCGATATTGATGAACGCCTGAATCCCTATCATTCCTACGATTCCTACACCCACCAGGGTACCGAAGGTTTCCTTACATCGGAGAGCTACAATGAGTCCTCTTAGCAAAAAAGCCAGGTACACCAGTAAAAAGAGAGAGGTTCCGATAAATCCAAGCTCTTCCCCGATAATGGAAAAAATAAAATCGTTGTGAGCTTCAGGCAAATAATGCAGCTTCTGTATACTCTGGCCAAAGCCGGCGCCTGTCAGTCCCCCATGACCGAACGCATAAAGCGACTGAATGAGCTGATGCCCGGAGTCAAGCGGATCCGACCAAGGATCCAGAAAGGCGGTAAAGCGGGCGATTCGGTAGCTGTCACCGCCGGTCTTCATAAAATAAATAGCAATGACGACGGACAATGCTCCGGCAGCGGCTCCGACAAGATAAAAAACATGCTTCAGATTGGCTCCGCCCACGATGATGACAAGCAAGGCAGACAGGATAAGTATCATCGTTGAGCCCAAATCCGGCTGTAGCATAATCAGCGCGGCAATGAAACCTACTACGACCAAGGGAGGAACCAGTCCTCGTTTAAAGTCACGGATCCGATCCCCCTTTTTGCTGATAATGGCGGCCAAGTATAGAATAACCGCCAATTTGGCAAATTCCGTCGGTTGAAGCCCAAAGCTGCCGATATATATCCAGCTTTGCGCACCGTTTCTTTCCGGGGCTATGATCGGCACCAACAGCAGCAGGAAAACGGTAACGGCTAAAAACGGAACGATCCATTTTTGCAGCTTGCGGTAGTCTATATTCATACAGAAAAACATGGCCACCGTTCCAAGACCGATGGCGAATGCCTGGCGGATTGCCAAATACCAAGGCTCGCTTGACCTGTAAGCCATGCCTGCGCTAAATACGAATGCCAAACCAAAACACACGAGCGAAAACGTCAAAAACAGCAGCAAGAAATCGGGCGTTCCTCGTCTCGGTTTCGGTGAAGTCATAAGCTTTTATTCCCCGATTATTGGGACAGCTTTGCTTTCAACTCCGCCAATTTACCGTTGACCGTTTTCAAGATGGCATCGGGAACAGGCGCTTGATAGTCCAGGCCATGCGGGAAAGTAGCTTTGCCGATATAGACTTCTTCGATGTAAAGAATGGCATAAGGGGATTCCAGCTTGCCGGATTCAGCCCGAGTATTAATGCGCAGGTAATAATCGCTTTGCGTAGCTTTATCTTCAAGCTTCAGGTCGTAAGTTGCCCGGTTATATTCCCACTGCCAGCGAACGAAACCGAGCTGCTCCATAGACTCGTCCAAATGGGCGAGATCACTTTTTAAGCCTTTTAATCCACTGTTTTCAATAATCACTGCAAGCCCTCCTAAATATGTACAACTCAGCTAATTATCCTTTATTCATGATAGTATGTTTCCCTTACTTGTGCAAGCCTAATGCATATGGCTCCAAAAGCGGTGCTGTAAAGTTTGAATTTCTTGTGACACATGGATGAAACCGCTCTTTAGATTTGATAAAATTTAGATTAATATGCCAATGAAAGGATCGCCATTATTATGATGACGCTGCAAAGAGCGGAGGGGGTACTATGATGATAAAAGATACACTGGATACGATAGTTCCCGAGATGATCGCTTGGCGCAGGTATTTGCACCGGCATCCGGAGCTGTCGTTTCAAGAATCGGAAACCGCTGCCTACATTGCAAAACTGCTTCGGGGATGGGGGCTTGAGGTACGGACGGGGGTTGGCGGACACGGTGTGACAGCCAGACTGCAGGGCGGAAAAGCCGGACCGACCGTTGCGCTCAGGGCCGATATCGATGCTCTGCCCATACAAGACGAGAAAGCTTGCGAGTATGCCTCCAGCGTACCCGGTGTCATGCACGCTTGCGGTCATGATGCTCATACGGCCACCTTGCTCGGTGTAGCTAAAACGCTCAGCAGACACAGGGAGCTGCTGCGCGGAAATATTGTCTTTGTGTTCCAGCCTGCGGAGGAAGTGACTCCGGGAGGGGCGCTCGGAATGATTAAGGATGGTGTGCTGGATGGGGTGGACGTCATCTATGGCATTCATTTGTGGACGCCGTTTGAGGTTGGGACCGCGTATTGCAAGGCGGGTCCCATCATGGCGGCAGCCGATGAGTTCACCATTGAAATCAAAGGCAAAGGCGGGCACGGCGGTCTGCCCCACGAAACGGTGGACAGCGTTTTTGTGGCTTCTCAGCTGGTAGTCAATTTACAATCGATTGTCAGCCGCAGTACGGATCCCACTGAGCCATGCGTCGTTTCCGTCGGCTCGATCCACAGCGGAACCAATTTTAACGTCATTGCAGAAACAGCCGTATTGAAGGGAACGGTGCGTACATTCAACGCTTCTTTACGAATGGATGTGAAGGCCCGTCTGGAAAATATCGTCCGACAAACCTGTCTTATGCAGGGAGCCGATTATACGATAGACTACAAGCTGGGATATCCGCCTGTCGTGAATCACGCGGAGGAAGAGCAGCGGTTTTATCGGGCGGCCAAGGCGGCTTTGGGCGAGGCGGGGGCGAAGACTTCGCCGCTGATCATGGCGGGGGAGGACTATGCCTATTATTTGCAGCAGGTGCCGGGATGCTTCATGTTTGTCGGAGCGGGAAATCCGGACCGCGGCATCGTTTACCCGCATCATCATCCCCGGTTCGATATTGACGAAACGGCAATGACCCATGCTGCAAAGCTGTTCATAGCGCTGGTCGAAGATTATATGTCGGAACATTCCCGGTAAGTGACAGTGATCGGGCGAATGGAAAGCAAGGGAAAGGGAAAACCTAATTCTGCAGCAGCTTGGGTACGCCGGGCAGGGCGATGCTTCAGGCTGCCAGTTCCTTTCAGGAGGGATTTCCCTTGAGTTCGAGAACACTTCGCGAGATCATGACTACAGACTGCGCTACAGTCACGTTACAGGATAACGTGTATGAAGCTGCGGTGAAGATGAAGCAGGAAGATACGGGTTTTATTCCTGTCGTTGACGGCAAGAAGCTAATCGGCGTTCTGACCGACCGGGACATCGTTATTCGCGGTTTGGCTGAGAAAAGGGAAGGCTCTGCCGCTATTAAAGAAGTGATGAGCGACAAAGTCGTATCCGTAACTCCGGAAACGACAGTGGATGAAGCGGCAAAAATCATGGCTGATGAACAGATTCGCCGTCTGCCTGTTGTCGAGAATGGGAACCTGGTCGGGATCGTATCCATCGGCGACCTCGCAGTCCGCAGCATTTATGAGAACGAAGCAGGCGAGGCGTTGAGCCAAATTTCCGAACAGAACCAGCACGCCTTGCATTAAGCTCTTATCGTTCTTCCGAACTTTTTTATCGGAAGAACGATTTTTTATTTACACAGGTGTACGGAGATGAAGCGGAAGCCTCCGCTTTTCATCTCCGTTTTTTGCCGTCCTTCCTCCGCCATATCTTTTCGGGCGTCTTTCTTCGCTTATGATTTACATGTTTAAATCCGCCGCCAATCCAACATAATAACAGTATCTGTAAAAGTTTGGAGGGATCGGTATGCAATTTCATAAAGATCGGCCGCTCGTCGTACAGAGCGATTTCAGCATTTTGCTGGAATCCCGGCATCCCGCATTCGATGATGTGCGAAAGGGCCTGGCAAGATTTGCCGACCTTGTCAAATCTCCCGAAAACCTGCATACATATCGAATGTCCTCGCTGTCGCTTTGGAATGCGGCGGCAGCGGGAATGGCGGCGGAGGAAATCATAACATTTTTGGAGCTGTGGTCCAAATTCGGTATTCCTGCATCCGTAAAGCAGGATATTCGCCGTTTTGTGCAGCGTTACGGCCTGGTTCGAATGGAACGTCTTGGAGAAGACCTGCTTTTAATATCCGACGATGTCGATGTCATTAAAGAGATGGTTTCCTATAAATCGCTTCAATCCTATGGCCTCTGTCAGCTGGATTCGCGGACCCTGCGTTTTTCATCGCTTTACCGGGGACTTCTCAAGCAGGAACTGGTCAAAATGGGTTTTCCGGTTGAGGATTTGGCGGGATACAGCCAAGGAGAGCGGCTGCCAATCCGGCTCAGGACGAAAATGAACGGAGGGCGAACCTTTGAACTCCGGGATTATCAGCAATCTGCCGTGGAGTCATTCTACCGCGAGGGCAGCGCGCAGGGAGGAAGCGGTGTTTTGGTACTGCCTTGCGGGGCGGGGAAAACCGTCATCGGCATCGCCGCTATGGGACGGCTGAACTGCGCTACCCTCATATTGACTTCGAACAGTACATCCGTACGTCAATGGAAAAGGGAGATTTTGGAGAAAACCGATGTTACTGAAGAGATGGTGGGAGAATATACCGGGCAGCATAAAGAGGTCAAACCCATCACCATCGCAACGTATCAAATTTTGACCTACCGCAAATCGAAGGATGATCTTTTTGTCCATATGGACTTGTTTAACAAACGGGACTGGGGACTTATCGTGTATGATGAAGTTCACTTGCTGCCTGCGCCGGTATTTCGGGTGACTGCGAATATTCAAGCGACCCGCCGCTTGGGCTTGACAGCTACGTTAATCCGCGAAGACGGCCGGGAAGAAGATGTGTTTTCCCTGGTCGGCCCCAAAAGGTACGAGATGCCCTGGAAGGATCTTGAAACGAAGGGGTGGATCGCCTCGGTGGAATGCATCGAGGTGCGGGTGCCCATGCCTCCGGCAGAAATGGACGTGTATCGTACGGAGGAGGCAAGGCAGAAAATGAAATGCGCAAGCGTCAATTCGGCTAAGCAGGCAGTGGTAGAGGAATTGCTGCGTAAGCATGAAGGCGAGCAAATCTTGATCATTGGCCAGTATCTGGAGCAGCTTCAGGAACTGACCAGGCGAACAGGGGTTCCCTTGATCAGCGGAGAAGTGGCTCACGACAAGCGGGAAAAGCTGTATAACGCCTTCCGGAACGGCGAACTGAAGGTGCTGATCGTTTCCAAAGTAGCCAACTTTGCCGTAGATTTGCCGGACGCCTCCATAGCTATCCAGGTATCGGGGAGCTTTGGTTCCCGCCAAGAGGAGGCTCAGCGGCTCGGACGCATTTTGCGGCCTAAATCAGGGGACAATAAAGCTTACTTTTATACGCTCGTCAGTGAGAACACGAAGGAGCAGGAGTTTGCCATGAACAGGCAGTTATTTCTCATCGAGCAGGGCTACAACTATGTGATCGATCGGGCGGATAGGCAGGAGGAGGCGGTCCTGAAATGAATTATTCGGAAATTTGCGCCCGAATGCCCTGGGAGCTGCGAAGCCGGATACAAGCAGAGACGGTATACGCTCCCTGGCTTGGGCAAGGATACGGTCTGGAGGACATTTGGGCCGATCCGGTTGTGCTGGAAACGATCTTTAATCGGATGGGCCCGGACGAACGGACGGTGCTTGAAGGGATTGTACGGGACATCGGCTCCGAGCTTTTTGACGCGGCTCGGCTGGAGAAATCGGCGAGGGGCTTGTTGTCCGGAGCCGAGATGAAAGCGGGCTTGGCCGGTCTGCTGCGCAAAGGTTTTATTTTCGCTTTTCGAAAAACGTGGGGTGAACTGGTTTACCTGCTTCCGGAAGACAGCTTCGGTCTGTGGCAGCAAATTATGTTTCCTGAGCTTGCCGTTGTTCCGCCGGATGGCACTGCTCTTTCCGGTATCGAACCGATTCAAGCCGTCAAGACCGATATTCGCAGGGGGCTTTTTCAGGCGCTTGTCTTCGCGGCGCAGCAGGAACTGAAGCTGACCCAAAACGGAATCCTGCACAAAAAACAACTGCAAAAATGGCTTGAGCTTATTCCTCTGAACGAAACGCTGCTGCAAGGGACGACGATAAAATATGCGTATGCTGATGCGTATCCGATGAAAGCAGCGATCATGCTCGATATGCTTTTGCGGCTTCAGTTGATCGTGCCGGACGGAGAAACGCTGAAGCTTCAATCCAAAGCGCTCAAAACCTGGCTGAACCGGTCCGTTAACGAACAACATCTCGTGTTGTACAGCATATGGAAGCGGCTGACCCTTCCGGCGGAAGCCTGGCTGCAGCATGCGGTTTCACTTCTTGAAAGGAGCGATCACGGGCATTGGTTTTCTCCGCTTGGGCTTTTGACCGGGCTTGAAAGGCAAGGCCTGATGCCTGCACCGGCTGAATCAGGGCTGGAAGAGCGGCTTGGCCGGCTGCAGCAGAAGTGGCTGGACCCGTTGGCTGCCATGGGCTGGCTTGAAAAAGGCACGGAGGCTCTGGGCGGAAGGGTACATTATCGTTGGTGTGTTAGGCTATTTCAAGCAAGCCGTACTCCGCAGGAGTCTGAGGAACCTGGGCGGTTTATGGTGCAGCCGGACTTCGAGATCATCGTGCCGCCGGACGTGACGGATGAGGTTTGCTGGGAATTGTGCTGTATAGCCGATCCGGTTGCGCACGATCAGGTCAGCGTTTATAAATTGTCCAAAGCCAGTATTCGGCGTGCTTTGGAGAACGGAAGGACGGCTGAAGAGATGGCGGAGTTTCTGGAAGCTCATGCGCTTTACGGAGTTCCCGATCATCTCCTCCCGGCGATAGAAGGATGGGCGAGGCCCTTCGGCAAGTTGACTTTCGCTAACACGCTGTTGCTCCGCTGTGATGATGAAGAGACGGCGTCAACCGTAGCCAAGCTGCCTGGTGCGGCGCCCTATATTCAAGAAGCCGTCGGAACCAAGGATTATATTATTGCTTTGGACGACCTGCAGCCTCTTGCGGCAGTGCTGGAAAAAGCGGGGTATATGCCGGGGATGCCGCTTTTGCTCAACGGTAAGAACGGTTCCGGCCGCGGAAGGTCTTACCCGAAGCTGGCGGATGTAAATCCGCAGGAAGACGAAGCAGATGCCGAGTTCCAGCTGTCGATGGATAGGGGGCTGATTTACTCCAGAAATTCAGCTCATTATTTGCAGCTGGAGTCGCAGCTGCCCGAGCCGGCCGATTTGTATCCCGACTTAAAGGACATTCCCCCGATGTGGCTGAAGGATTATCGGACCTATCACGTTTCTACCCGAAAAGAAATCGTGGAAAAGGCGATCGAGATGAAGACGCTGCTGCAAGTCCGAATGAACGGCACCGATTACCGGGTCGCTCCGCGAAAAGTACAGGATACCCGGGGAACCTGGTGGATGACGGGGATAGAACAGCGGAAGGACAGGCTCCCTCAAGCATTGGAGGTTCGTTGGCATGCCGGCGAATGGGACGAAATGAAGCTGATTTTGCCAGGCATCAATGATAAATATTAGATCGGCACACCGCTGCCGGATATGATATGATAAATAGGTAGGCCACCATGGTCCAACCTATAGAAAGGCGGTGCTGCATATGGCAGTCATGGAATCCCAGACGATCGATATGTCTGCAATCCTTCTCGGAGCCTATGAATTGGCTGACATGATCAAGCTTTCCGCGGAAACTGCGGATTATTTATATTGGAAGCGGCGTGTAGAGGAGGACGAGGAAGTCGGCAGGCTGACCAAGGAATTTGCCAAACAAAAAGAGCGATTCGCCGAATGCGAACGTTTCGGGCATTACCATCCGAACTATCATGAAGCGCTGGAGCAAGTCAAGAAGGTTCAAGCTCAGCTGGATGCTTTGGAGCCGGTACGCCGTTTTAAGGAAGCGGAGAACCGGCTGGATCAACTGCTTTATGAAATATCGCAGTTGGTAGCGCACTCCGTTTCCGACACGATCAAGGTTCCTTCCAATGACCCGCTGGCCGCAAGCGGCGGCTGCTCTTCAGGCGGCAGCTGCAGCGGCAAGTGCGGTTAAGGCGGCGGAAGAAGCCTTATGACGGTCGTTAATGCCATCTTAAGGCTGCCGAAGCTGAAATGACGGACGGATAGAGCCTACGGTCTCGCCTCGCCGGTTCATGACCTTGGGGTAATGAAATTCGGCAAGCCGTCCGGCTTCCTCCCGGGTCAGGGCTCCAAGCTGCATTAAAGCCTCGGCTGCTGTCGGATAGAGGGCGCGTTCGGCGCCGTCCTCAATCTTGACAGCCAGACCGATCCCGCGATCCGGGACAGCCAGGGCATACACCCCTTCGGCACCCATTTTGCCGATGACGCGGCCTTGCGTTACTTCGGCAAGCCGGGTGTCGAACCGGTTGGTGCCTGCTACATAGTAAGGATGTCGGCCGATGACATGGATGATCTTACGGCACGCCGCGGCGCGCTGGGCTGCAAGCTCGTCAGGGGCGCCCAGACGGGCGTATGCATAGGCGAGTGCAGACAGCGGCACTGCAAATACGGGCACGCCGCAGCCATCGGTGCCGACACCGATATTCTCTGTTGATACGCCGCACATGAATGAGATGATGTGCAGCATTTTTTGTTGGACAGGATGCTCCAAACGGGTATACTGTTTTATAGATACATTCATTGCCTTTGCCAGGACCAGCATGCCGGCATGCTTGCCGGAGCAAGTGTTGTGGAGCTGCGACGGCTGCAGCGCCTTTTGTTTCAGCTCGTCGGCCGAGGGCTTATATAGCGGTTCCTGCCGGCCGCATGCTAGAGCGCTTTCAGTTAGTCCGAGCTTATGCAGAATCGATTGCACCGCCGCGGTGTGCTCCGGTTCCCCGCCGTGGGAAGAGCAGCACAAAGCCGTTTCGGCTTCGGTCAGCCCGAATTGTTCGTCGCCCCGGGCTTCCAGCAGCGGAATGGCCTGAAGCAGCTTGGCGGTTGAACGCATATATCCGTAATGCCGGGGGTTGCCGGCGCAAGCGATCAGCTTGCCTTTGTTGTCCACCACGGCAATATGACCGCGATGCATGCTTTCCGTCAGATTGCCGCGGGTTACCTCACAGAGGTTGTCTTGGTCAAAGGATTGCATTATTGCTTTCATCCTTTCATCATTAGATTAAAGATCCGTACCACCAGTATGGGTTTAAGAAAGAAGGTTATGAGCTATGTTTCCTGAGCGCAGCGGAATCATCGTTTGGTTTAGCGATTTAAAAGCGGCTAGCAAACATTTGGAGAAATACGGCAATGTGCATTACCTCTCCAAAAAGCTGCATTATGCCGCCATGTACGTATATTCCAGCCGTTTGGACGAAACGGTAAAGCAGCTGCAAAAGCTGCCCTTCGTCAAAAAAGTCGAGCGGTCGTACCGCAATGAAATCAAAACCGAGTATAATAATAATATTCCTGATAAAACAAGATTCTACACGTTATAACGGCGGAACTTGCGTCTGCATATGTTATATCATACGCCCGGAGCGGAGCTCTGCCCGGCGTATTTTTTTGTTTTTTCCAAACAGCCCTTTTGTTTTTTGTTATAATAGGCTGAAGGATCGATTTGAACTGGAGGTTCACCTTTCTGATTGCCCAAGATGTTTTTTAAGACTCGTCAGACGTTCTTTTGATCTTCGATTATAAGCTTCTCGTATGATGGGTACCAAGTAGGCGGAGGATTCGATATAATGGCGCTAAATTTTCACCAGCTTCATATTTTTTATACGGTTGCGGAGAAGGGCAGTTTTTCTCATGCCGCGCAGGCGCTTCATATGACTCAACCGGCTGTTACGATGCAGGTGCAGTCGCTCGAAGATTATTTTGGAACGAAGCTGTTCATCCGTTCGACCAAGCGGGTCGAGTTGACGGAGGCGGGACGCACGCTGCTGCCGTTTGCTTTGCGCAGCATTGAGCTGATGAAGGAAACGGACATCAGTATGTCCAAGTTCACGCATATGCTGGAAGGCAGACTTCATTTGGGAGCAAGCTTGACGGTAGGGGAATATATTTTGCCCAGACTGCTCGGGCCGTTTAGCGCCGAATATCCGAATATATCGGTTAGTATGAAAGTCAACAACACGAAGCTGATTCTTGAAGAAGTCCTGAACCATCAGTTAACCTTCGGTTTAGTGGAGGCCGAAGTGAAGCATCCCGATGTGCATACGGAAGCGGTGCTCAGCGACGAGCTGAAGCTGATTGTCCCGCAGAATCACCCTTTGGCGGAACGGGAGCGTATTCCGTTGGAAGAGATGCTGAAGTATCCCTTTGTGCTCCGGGAGCAGGGCTCGGGTACGCGAAGGGTGATGGAAGAGGAGCTGGCAAAGGCGGGATGCGACGTATCCATGCTCAAAATCGTGATGGAGCTTGGCAGTACGGGAGCGGTCAAATCGGCGGTGGAAGCGGGCCTCGGGATTTCCATCCTGTCCCAATCCTCGGTAAGGCACGAGGCGGCTCTTGGAGTGCTGAAAGTAAAGGATGTCGAAGGCATTCGCTTTACGCGGAGTTTCTATGCGATCTATTTGAGCTCCACACTGCTTCCCATTTCTGCGGTGACGTTCTTGACGTTCTTGAGAGAGCGGGATCTGAGCCAATGGTTATAACAGACCGGACAGACCGGACGGATCCAAAAGCAAGCCGGGTACGGCCCAACGGAAATCTGTGACAACGAAACAGATAAAATAGGCATGTTAAGGGGAGGTATTCATGATGTCTTACGCCGATTTGCATACTCATACGCTGGCATCCGACGGCACCGGCTCTCCGTCCGACAACGTCAGGTTGGCCTCGGAAGCAGGCTTAAGCGCCGTAGCCGTAACGGATCATGATACGGTGGGAGGGCTGGCCGAGGCTCAGGAGGCCGGATTGAAGTATGGCATAGCCGTTATCCCCGGAGTGGAAATCAGTACGGTGCATAACGGGCAGGACATTCATGTGCTCGGGTATTGGATCGATGAAAAGGATTCGCTATTCTTGTCCAGGTTGGCAGACCTGAGACAGGTTCGGGACCGGCGCAATGAAATGATGGTCGCCCGGTTGCAAGAGCTTGGCATCTCCATTACGATGGAAGACGTTCTAAAGTCGGTACAGGCTTCGAAAAAAGAGGGAGATACGATCGGAAGGCCGCATATCGCGGATGCCCTCGTACGTCTCGGAGCGGCAGATTCCATGGCCGACGCTTTCAACCGTTATTTGGCCAAAGGGGCGGCGGCCTATGTCAATCCGCCACGGATTACGCCGTTTGAGGCCGTTCGCTGGATTATGGAAGCGGGAGGCGCCGCGGTGCTTGCCCATCCGGGGCTATACGGACAGGATGATTTGATCCCGCAGCTTGCGCAGGCCGGAATGATCGGCTTGGAGGCCTACCATTCGGATCATTCGCCGGAACAGGAAGAACATTATGCGGCATTGGCGCAAGAGCATGATTTGCTCATTACAGCGGGGTCCGATTATCATGGCGAACGGGGCGGCGTTGTGTTTCATGCGCCCATCGGGGCTCGCCGAATCGACGCGGATGTGGTGGACCGGTTGTTCGAGCGGAAAGGATTGCGGCCATGAAGATCCGCAAATGATGACCCCGGTTTGGTCGCTGGCCGAAGCCCGGAACTTAGTTTCAAAATATTGTCTTGAGAATCAATGGTTACGCCAAAGAGATCGCTCACTTTAATAATGATTTCAATGCTCGGATAATTTTGACCATTTTCCCATTTGGAAACCGACTGTCGACTTACAAAAAGTTTTTCCGCCAATTCTTCTTGAGACCAGCCTTTTTTCTTTCTCTCGTTTTTTAACTTCTCCGCAAAAATCATTTCGGCAGTCACCTTTCTGCATCATATACATCCATTATTGTTAAACCCCATGTGAAAAGTAAAGATAGCTTTGGTTGCAGCTGCCCAGCAACCCCAAGTTGCATCCTCTATAACAGCCGTTTGCACCGGCGTACGCATGCCGCCATCTTGCGGCATTTGCATTTCTGCCAGTCAGCTTCATCCTGCTGTCCGTTGGCGGCGCTCAAGAAACGGCGAGGAAAATGAAACGCAGGCGTGAATTGGTGTAGAACCGCCTTCGGTGGCGGATTGTCTCTGTTATGCTGAACATCAGCGTAACAGAGATCTGCCGACGATGACCATGGAAATGATTCCCATACCCTTACTCCTGCCAATGTGAGATGTATTATTTGAACACGTACAGTAACTTTAATGAGCTGCAAAGGGACATTGATGCGTACATCTTCTTTTACTAACGAATGGTTACAAGCCAAATTAAACGGCCTCAGTCCGAAGGAATTCAGGACGAAGGCCGCTTAACTGATTTTTATTTTAGTACTGTCTATTTGACAGGGTACAGTTCATCCATCAGGTTGACTTATGGGACAGCCCCTTTTTACTTTACCGTAACCGGCATCTGTTTGATGGCTTCGGCGTCGGGCGTAACGAACAGCGTTTTTTGATGCTCGTAAATGACGAACCCGGGTTTGGCGCCGTTGGGTTTGCGTACATGCCTGATCAGCGTGTAATCGACAGGCACTTGACTCGATTCCCTGGCCTGGCTGTAATAAGCGGCCAGCCGGGCGGCTTCATGCAAAGTGGCTTCGCCGTATTCGGAGCTGCGGATGACGACGTGGGACCCTGGAATGTCTTTGGTGTGCAGCCACGTATCCCCCGAATGGGCGAGACGGTTGGTCAAGTATTCGTTCTGGGTGTTATTTTTGCCGACATAAATAGGTACGCCTTCGCTGGAAGTATAGCAAGAAAGAAGCGGCTTTTGATTCGGCTTTTTTTTGCGTCCCTTCTTGCCGCGGCTGCGAAGGTATCCTTGTTCCTCCAGCTCCTCGCGAATCTCCTCGATATCTGCAAGTCCTGCGCTCGACAGCTGCTGTATCAGATTGTCCAAATAACCGATTTCCTCGTGCGCTTGCGCCATCTGCTCCTCTACGGCGATCAGGCTGTTTTTGCTTTTCGTATATTTTTTGAAGTAGCGCTGCGCGTTTTCCGAGGCGGTCAGTAAAGGATCAAGCTCGATCGTAATTGGGCGCTGCTCCTCATCATAATAATTGATGACCTCGATTTGCCGCTCGCCTTTGGTGACCAGGTGCATCGATGCCGTAAGCAGCTCCCCGAGAATGCGAAACTTATCGGCCTCGCGCGCTTCCTTCAGCGTCTCCTCGAGCTTTTCCAGCTTCTTGACGTTTTTGCTCCGTTCATTGGAAAGGAGCCTGAGCAGGTCGGACGCCTTTTGCTTGACGGCATCCCGTTCGGCCTTGTCCCCATAATAAGCTTCCAGACAAGCGCTGACCGTCTCGTAACGGCGAACCTCTCCGGGAATGTGGGTGAGAGCGGTGACGGAAAAAAAGGTTTTCCCGGTTTGCTCCTGCTCCACAATCACCGGATCGAGCACTCCGCTGCGGACCTGATCCGTCAGCAAGCGCAGGGGCTCCCACAATTTCTCCGCCATATCGGCAGGGGACATAACGGCAGGACCGTCTCCCAAAGCTCGATAAACGAGCTCGCGGGCGCCCAGCGGGCTAAAACCGCTTAGGCGCTGCACCAGCGTCTGCTCCCAGAAGCGGCGTGAGGCCGCCTCCTCAGGCGGGACACCCTCGGCGCTTTCCGCCATCAGTGCAATAAACCGGTCTTTGTTCAAGTCGAACGGCAACGTCTTGTGCTGTTCCGGGGGCGCAATGTAGCTGCTGCCGGGCATGACTACGCGGTAGCTGCTGATCGCCGGCGTAACGTGATGAATCCCGTCCAAAATCACGCCGGTGGCCGGGTCCATCAAGATGATGTTGCTGTGGCGGCCCATGATTTCCACAATGAGCGTTTTGACGCTCAGGTCGCCCAGTTCATCGCGCTGGCGGATGCGGAAGTGAAGAATCCGTTCAAGCCCGGGCTGTTCGATCGCTTCGATGATGCCTCCTTCACAGTGCTTGCGCAGGAGCATGCAAAACATGGGCGCTTCCAGCGGATTCATAAAGCTTTGTTCCGTGAGATGGACACGCGGGTAAGTCGGGTTGGCCGACAGAAGCAGCTTCACGGTGCGGCCCGCCGCGCGGATCTGCACAATAATATCGTTATTGGAAGGCATTTGTATTTTATTGATTCGGCCCATGACGCAGCTTTGCAGCTCGCGGGAGAGGCCGTGAACGACGAGACCGTCTAATGACATGTTAAGAACAACTCCAATCGTGCGAGGATGAGTCTGTTTTTGAGTGCTACCCTTTATCATGCCATATTTTCTCTTCGAAGGAAAACGTGATATTTTGCGGCTTGTCTGAATACATTTAGCCTAGACGACCTTTTGGGAGGGAAAGAGCAGATGAGTCAGAAACATTGGTATCAAATGACGGCCGAGGAAACGCTGCTGTCGTCGGGGACGGAGCCCTCAAAAGGGCTGGCTGCGGAAGAAGCGGACAAGCGGCTTGCCGTTTACGGCAAAAATGAGCTGGCGGATGGACAAGGCATATCGGCGCTCACGCTTTTTTTGAACCAGTTTAAAGATTTCATGGTTCTGGTACTCGTTGGAGCTACATTAATATCCGGCTTGCTCGGTGAATATTTGGATGCCATCACGATTATCGCCATCATCATTATGAACGGAATTCTTGGCTTCGTGCAGGAGTTTCGTGCAGAGCGTTCCTTGCGCGCGCTAAAGGAGCTTTCCGCACCCAATGCCAAGGTGATCAGAGACGGAAAGCTGGAGCAGCTTCCGGCCCGCGAGCTGGTTCCGGGCGATATTGTCGTGCTGGAAAGCGGCGACCGCATTCCGGCCGATATCCGTTTTATCGAGGTATACAGCACGTATGCGGAAGAGTCGGCGCTCACGGGGGAGTCCGTTCCGGTAGCCAAGCATATCGGGGCGATTCACGGAGAAGGCGTAACTCTCGGAGATCAGCGCAATCTGGGATTTATGGGAACCCTGCTGACGAGGGGCTCGGCTAAAGGGGTCGTAATTCGTACCGGCATGGCCACGGAAATGGGCAAGATCGCGGATCTCATTCAAAACACGGATGCGATGGAGACGCCGCTGCAGCATCGTCTGGAGCAGCTCGGTAAAATTCTGATCATCGTCGCTCTGGCATTGACGGTGATGGTCGTCGCAGCGGGCATCCTGCACGGGCAGGAACCGTACGGCATGTTTTTGGCCGGCGTCAGCCTGGCGGTTGCAGCGATTCCAGAAGGCCTGCCGGCCATCGTAACGATCGCTCTGGCTCTCGGCGTACAGCGGATGATTCAGCGCAAAGCGATCGTCCGCAAGCTGCCGTCGGTCGAAACGCTGGGCTGCGCATCGGTGATTTGCTCCGATAAAACGGGAACGTTAACCCAGAACAAAATGGCGGTCACCCACTTATGGGTAGGAGGCCACTGGCTGGAGGTCACCGGGGACGGCTACGACCCTCGCGGGGATATTCTGAGGAACGGAGAGCAGGCGGACATTAAAAAAAATCAAATGCTCCGCCGATTGCTTCAGATATCCGTGCTTTGCAACAATGCTTCTCTGCATGAAGAAACAAGTGACAACAAGAAGAAAAAAGCGGATGCCGAACCGTCCCGCGCTTGGCGTATCAAGGGAGACCCGACAGAGGGGGCGCTTGTTGTCCTGGGGGCGAAAGCGGGCATTACGCAGCGTTCTCTGGATGGACTGTACCGCCGGGTCAACGAGTTGCCTTTCGATTCAGAGAGAAAACGGATGTCTGTTGTCGTGGAGCACCAGGGAGGGCGGATGGTATGTACGAAGGGGGCGCCCGATGTGCTGGTGCAGCAGTGCTCTTATATATTGTGGGATGATAAAATCATCCCGTTTACTCCCACATTAAAGCAGAAGGTACTCTCCGCCAATGAGGACATGGCCAAAAACGCGCTGCGCGTGCTGGGACTCGCTTATCGGGATCTGAAGCCGGCGGATCGGGACCTTCAGGAAACGCAGCTGGAATACCAGCTTGTGTTTGTAGGCTTGACAGGCATGATCGACCCGCCGAGGCGCGAGGTCAGGGAAGCGATCGTCAAATGCCGTCGTGCGGGGATCAAGACCGTCATGATTACGGGCGACCACCAAACCACGGCGGAGGCGATTGCCTTGCAGCTCGGCATTCTTCCGCAGGACGGGCTGGCCATGAATGGCCGCCAGCTTTCGGTGATGACCGACGACGAGCTGGACAAACGGGTGGATGACGTGTATGTGTACGCCCGCGTTTCTCCGGAGCACAAGCTGAGGATCGTCAAGTCGCTTCAGCGCCGGGGCCATACGGTAGCGATGACCGGAGACGGTGTGAACGACGCGCCGGCCATCAAGGCGGCGGATATCGGCATTGCGATGGGCATCAGCGGTACGGATGTATCTAAAGAAGCGTCTGCGCTAGTGCTCAGCGACGATAATTTCGCCACCATCGTATCCGCTATTGAAGAAGGGCGGGGCATTTATGAGAATATCCGCAAATTTATCCGGTACTTGCTTGCTTCCAATGTCGGAGAAATTATGACGATGTTCCTGGCCATGATGTGCGGGCTGCCGCTGCCGCTGGTGCCGATCCAGATTTTATGGGTCAATCTGGTGACCGACGGCCTGCCGGCGATGGCGCTCGGCGTCGATCAGGCGGAGAAGGATCTTATGCAGCAGAAGCCGCGTTCGGCCAAGGAGAACATTTTTGCGCGGCGTCTGGGATGGAAGATTGTCAGCCGCGGAATCCTGATCGGATTGTGTACGCTGGCGGCTTTCTACATCACCTTGAAGCAGGGAGGAGACAGCCCGAATGCGCTGGTCAAAGCACAGACGGTTGCGTTCGTTACGCTCGTTATGGCGCAGCTTATTCATGTGTTCGACTGCCGGAGCTCGCGCTCGATCTTTCACCGCAATCCGCTGCAAAACGTTTGGCTTGTACTGGCGGTCGTTTCTTCGCTGCTGCTGATGCTGCCCGTACTGTACGTGGAGCAGCTTCAGCCGATTTTCAAGACCGTCCCGCTCGGGGGGCTCGATTGGCTGCTCGTCCTCGTATTTGCTGGTATTCCAAGCTTCCTCATGGGCATTGGCAGCGTGCTGAGCGGTTCCTCCAAGCGCAAGCGCATGACATACGGCGGCGGCCCGAAACCGATCGGACCTGCCGCAAGATAATAGAAACGATAAGGACTCCGGCATCTTGAAAGCGGAGTTCTTTTGTTTGCTTTTTTAAACGGATTGGTATAAAATTTTTCGTCAGCGGGTATGCATTCCGGCGAAATTGCGATATAGTATGAGGAAAATGCTCAAACAGGAGTGCAGACGATGGATTTCACGAAAATGCATGGATTGGGAAATGATTTTATCGTGCTGGCCGGACATGACGAACTGCCTCGGGATGCATCTGAGCTGGCGGTTCGTTTATGCGACCGTCATTTCGGCATCGGTGCGGACGGAATGGTCTATTTGCTGCCTTCACAGAAGGCTGACTATAGGATGCGAATCATCAATTCGGACGGCTCGGAGGCGGAGCAGTGCGGCAACGCCATCCGCTGCGCCGCTAAATATATTTATGATCACGGAATGGTGGACAAAGCGGCAACCGGGCTTACCATTGAAACGATCGGTGCAGGGGTGCAGCCCGTGCAGCTTTCGGTTACGGACGGACGAGTGACGGCGGTTCGCGTTGATATGGGCGCGCCTGTTCTGAACGGGCTTGAGGTGCCTACGGTCATCGATGCGGAACGTATCGTCTCATACCCGGTTTCCGTAGACGGACAGGAATTTCGCTTTACCGCCGTGTCGATGGGGAATCCGCACTGCGTGATTTTTACGGAAGACGCGCTCCAGGTTGACCTTTACAAGTGGGGACCCGAACTGGAGAACCATCCGTTATTTCCCCGCCGCATCAACGTTGAGTTCGCTACGGTGCACAGCCGGGATTATGCCGACATGCGCGTGTGGGAACGCGGAGCAGGGCCAACGCTGGCTTGCGGGACAGGAGCATGCGCCACGTTGGTGGCCGGGGTGCTGAACGGACTGATGGACCGCAAGGCGACCGTGTCGTTAAAAGGCGGCGATCTGCTGATCGAGTGGAGTGAGGCGGACAATCATGTCTATATGACCGGACCGGCGGAAACGGTGTTTAAAGGAACGCTTTAACGTATATGATGGGAAGAGGGGGCGCCGCGATGAAAGCGGATTTGAGAGAAGCGCTCCGGCAGCAGCTCATTGTCGGGGACGGGGCTATGGGGACATATTTGTACCAAATGGGCTTTCCTGTCGGCATTTCATATGAGGAATTGAATTTGCTTAAGCCGGACGTCATTATGGATGTCCACCGCAGATATTATGAGGCCGGCGCACGGTTGATCGAGACGAACACCTTCTCGGCTAACCGTGAAAAACTGTCCAAATATGGATTGGAGCAGGAAGTGGAGGCCATCAACCGCGCGGGTGTCGATTTAGCCAGACGGTCGGTCGGCAGCGATGCTTATGTCGTCGGGGCGATCGGTTCGATCCGCGCGGGCAAACGCAAAAATGTGCGTACGGCCAAGGTCAAGGATGATTTGAAGCAGCAAATTGAAGTGCTGGCGGATACGCCGGTGGACGGGCTGTTGCTGGAGTCGTTCTACGATCTGGAGGAGCTGCTGATTGCATTGAAGCTGATCCGAAAGATCAGCAGCCTGCCTGTCATTTGCCAGTTCGCGACAGAAGGTACCGGATCGACCCACGACGGCATTCCGCTGGATGAGGCGTTTCGGCGGCTTCTGGCAGCAGGGGCGGATGTGGTCGGCTTCAACTGCCGCAGCGGTCCGAACGGGCTGATGCGCTCGCTGGAACGCATCGCCGGAATGGAGGCCGCCCCGCCGTTTTCCATATTCCCGAATGCGGGGATAGCCGACTATGTAGACGGACGCTATACGTTTGCGGCGACGCCGTCTTATTTCGGTGAAACGGCGCGGAAGTTTGTCGATCTCGGCGCACGGATTATCGGCGGATGCTGCGGAACGACCCCCGAGCACATCGCTGCGATAGCCTCGTCGCTAAGAGGGTACGTTCCGGATCCGGCAGCGATTCGCAAGCTTACTGAAAACGTCAGGGAGCCTCGACCGGAAAGGATTGCGGAGCCGGTTCAGGTGTCCGATAGGCCGCCGGCCGCACCGCCTGTACAGTCGGAGCCTACGATCGTCGACCTGGTGAAGGAGCGGCCTACGGTAATCGTAGAGCTGGATCCTCCGCGGGATTTGGACATCGAGAAGTTTATGCAGGGGGCGTCCGCGCTTAAGAAAGCCGGAGCTGATGCGCTCACGATGGCGGACAATTCGCTTGCCGTAACGCGAATGAGCAATCTGGCGCTCGGTAGTCTCGTGCAGGAGCGTATAGGCATTCGGCCGCTCATTCATATCGCCTGCCGCGACAGGAACATGATCGGAACGCAGTCGCACATGATGGGACTGCATGCACTGGGCATCGACCACGTGCTTGCGGTAACGGGCGATCCGGCGAAATTCGGAGACCTGCCCGGATCGAGCTCCGTATACGATTTGACTTCGTTCGAAATCATCCGCATGATCAAGCAGCTGAATGAAGGGGTTTCTTTCTCGGGCAAGCCGCTGAAGAAAAAAGCGAACTTCATTGTCGGAGCTGCGTTTAATCCGAACGTCAAATATTTGGATAAAGCGGTGCGGCGGTTGGAACGCAAGATCGAGTCCGGTGCCGATTACATCATGACCCAGCCGGTTTACAATGCCGAGCTGATCGAAAAAATCAGCGAGGCGACCAGGCACCTCAACGTGCCGATCTTCCTGGGCATTATGCCGCTGGCCAGCGGAGGCAATGCGGAATATTTACACAATGAGGTGCCGGGGATTCAACTGTCCGACGAAGTGCGTCAGCGCATGAGCGGTCTCAAAGGCGAGGAAGGACGAGCTATGGGCGTGCAAATCGCCAAGGAACTGCTGGATGTGGCTTTGAGCCATTTTAAAGGCATTTACTTGATGACGCCGTTCCTTGCATATGAGATGACTGTTGAATTGACCAAATACGTGTGGCAGAAAGCGGGAAGACGCGATTTCCACTTGTACCCTCTGGAAAAATGAATTAAAATAGGGTAATGGATGTGAATGCCATGATGACCAGTATGACTGGGTTCGGCCAAGCCGCTCGAAGCCTCGCGGGCTTTCGTTTGCAGATCGACTTGAAATCGGTCAACCATCGTTACTGCGAGGTCGTTGTAAGGATGCCCCGGGAATGGGCCCGTTACGAAGACGCAGTAAAACGTGCGGTGCTTGCACGGGTGAAGCGCGGTCGGGTGGATGCCTTTGTTTCGGTTGAACGGGACGGTAAGGCTCCGCAAACTGTCGAAGTGGACTGGGCATTGGCCATGGGTTACCGGCAAGCGGCCGAGCAGATGCGAGAGAAGCTGTCGCTTTCAGAGGAGCTGTCGCTTCGCGATCTGTTGTCAATACCCGGTATGGTTTCGCTTAAGGACAAGCCGGAGCTGGAGGATGAGGTGCTGGAGCGCGAATTGTTCTCTTGTGCGGATGAGGCTGCCAAGGAACTCGTGACGATGCGCGAGCGTGAAGGCGAGGTACTTCTTGCGGATTTGGAGCAGCGTATTGGGGTCATGGAAAGCTATAGGCTGGAGGCCGTTCAATTAGCTCCGATCATCGTGAAGGAATATGCCGGGAAGCTTAAAAGCCGAATTCAGGAGCTGCTGCAGCATATGCCCTTAGACGAGAACCGGTTGGCGATGGAAGTGGCATTGTTCGCGGACCGTGCTGCGATCGATGAGGAATTGACCCGGCTGAACAGCCATTTCGGCCAGTTCAAGAAGCTGCTCAGGTCCGCCGAACCGGTAGGCCGCAAGCTGGATTTCCTCGTTCAGGAAATAAATCGGGAAGTGAATACGATCGGCTCCAAAGCCAATTATGCGCCGCTTTCCTCCATTGTGGTGGAGATGAAGGCGGAGCTGGAAAAGATGCGGGAGCAGATCCAAAATATCGAATAACATACCTTATTAGTAATATCATTCTTTCTTTTGAAACGGTGTTGGTTGATCAACGACTAAAGAAGAAAACTGTTGCCGTGCGTCGGTTTCCTTCCCGCGAACAACGCCTGATTTCAAAGAAAGAACCAGGGGGAACCTATAGATGGCGATCAAACTTATCAACATCGGTTTCGGGAACATCGTTTCCGCGAATCGAATCATTTCCATTGTAAGTCCTGAATCGGCTCCGATCAAACGGATCATTCAGGAAGCGCGTGACCGCCATATGCTGATTGATGCGACGTATGGCCGCCGTACGCGTGCCGTTATTATTACGGACAGCGACCATGTCATCCTGTCGGCGGTTCAGCCCGAAACGGTAGCGCATCGACTTTCCAATAAGGACGATGATCATGACGAGTAATTTGGGTTACGGCCCTGCAGAAAAAGGAATATTAATCGTGCTTTCAGGACCTTCCGGGGTTGGAAAAGGAACGGTGTGCAAAGAGCTAAGAAGGTGCGCGCCGGACATCGTATACTCCGTGTCGGCAACGACCCGCCCGCCTCGAGCCGGTGAAGTGGACGGAGTGAATTATTTTTTTAAGACGAGGGAACAGTTTCAGCAGCTGATCGACCAAGACCAGATGCTGGAGTGGGCGGAATACGTAGGTAATTATTATGGAACGCCGCGCAAATTTGTGGAAGATACGTTAAACAGCGGCAAAGACATCATTTTGGAAATTGAAGTGCAGGGCGCACTCAAAGTCAAGCAGAAATTTCCGGAGGGCGTCTTTATTTTCCTGCTCCCCCCGTCGCTTAACGAATTGGAGAGCCGCATTGTAGGACGGGGGACGGAATCGGAGGATTCGATCCGCAGCCGATTGTCCGTAGCCTTAGATGAGATTGCTTTGATTGAACATTACGACTATGCGATCATCAATGATCAAGTGGAACTGGCCTGTTCCCGGATTCGCAGTATTCTCACGGCGGAGCACTGCCGTAAAGCGCGCATGGTTTCCAAAATAAAACACTGGATGGCTGAGGTGAAAAAATAAGATGCTGTACCCTTCCATAGATCGGCTTTTGGACAAAGTAGACAGTAAGTACTCTTTGGTGGTCGCCGCCTCCAAACGAGCGCGGATGCTTCGTGACGGAGCGAAGACCGAAGTGCAGAACCAGAAATCGCACAAATACGTAGGTTTGGCTCTTGAGGAAATTTACGAGGGACATATCTCGTATGAGAAGCTGTATAACAAAGAATCCATAAAGTAAAACAACAACCCTCGCGGTTGTTATTTTTTTCGCTATGAAACCAGAAGGGGAGGAAACCGGATGCTGAACGGAAAAACGATCGTGCTCGGCGTAAGCGGCGGGATCGCCGCGTTCAAAGCAGCTGCGCTGTGCAGTAAGCTGACTCAAGCGGGAGCCGAGGTCAGGGTCATCATGACGGAATCCGCGGCCAAATTTGTCGCTCCGCTAACGTTTCAAACATTATCCCGGCATGCCGTTTACATCGATACTTTTGATGAGAAAGATCCGTCGGTCGTGTCCCACATTGATCTTGCCGACCGGGCCGATCTGGTCGTTATCGCTCCAGCGACAGCCAATGTGATCGGCAAGATGGCGTTGGGGCTTGCGGACGACATGCTTTCCACAACGCTGCTTGCGACGACGGCGCCTATTTTTGTTTGCCCTGCAATGAACGTGCATATGCTCGCTCATCCTGCGGTGCAGGCCAACCTGCAAACGCTGGCCGACCGTGGCGTTCGGTTTATCGAACCGGGTACAGGGCAGCTGGCCTGCGGCTATGTCGGCAAAGGCCGCCTGGCCGAGCCGGAAGAGATTCTCGCAGCGATCGAGAGCTTCTTTAACGAGAAAAAGCCGCTCCGCGGCAAGCGTGTGCTGGTTACCGCCGGAGCGACCATGGAACGGATTGATCCGGTTCGCTATCTGACGAACGATTCCTCTGGCAAGATGGGCTATGCCATTGCCGAACAGGCTGCAAGAATGGGGGCCGAAGTCACTTTAGTCACGGGTAAGGCAACCGTTGCCGTCCCGAACGGGGTTAAGGTGATTCGCACGGAATCTACAATAGAGATGATGGATGCGGTGCTCTCCGCGATGGATGAGCAGGACGTGATTATCAAAGCCGCGGCGGTATCCGATTACCGTCCGGCAGAGCAAGCGCCGGAGAAGATCAAGAAGACGGAGTCGGAAATGATGCTGAAGCTGGTCAAAAATCCGGATATCCTGCAGGCGGTCGGCGAACGAAAGAAAGCGTCCCAACTGGTTGTCGGCTTTGCGGCGGAAACGCACAACGTAGAAGCTTTTGCTATAGATAAGCTGAAGCGCAAGCGCTGTGACCTGATTGTCGCCAATGACGTCACGGTACCGGGGGCCGGATTCGGCACCGATACGAATGTGGTGAACGTTTATGATGCGAACGGACTCGTGCTGAGGCTGCCGCTGATGGAGAAGAGGGAAGTGGCCGCCCGGCTGCTGGCCTTTATCGCAGACCGTCTGACGAAGGGGGAAATAACCGAAGAATGTACGCCAAAGTAATTGTCGACGTACCGGCCAAACCGACGAACCGCGCTTTCGATTATGTGGTTCCGGAAGCGATGAAGGACCTCGTCACCGTTGGCAGCCGGGTCGGCGTACCGTTTGGCCCGCGCACGGTACAGGGATTCGTTGTGGAACTGCACGAAGGAACCGAGCTGGATCCGGCCAAGCTGAAGCCGATTGCGCAGATCCTCGATTTGATCCCGCCGCTGACGCCGGAATTGGTCAAGCTGGCCCGCTGGATCAGCCGGACGTATTTGTGCCATGAAATCACGGCGCTGCAAGCCATGATCCCAGGCGCATTAAAAGCAAAATACGAACGCCATGTGAAGGTGGACGAACACGGAGGCCGGCGAGGAGGGCATGAGAATGTCCTGATGCTGCCGGTTCCGAATCAGGAAGAGATCTTAAATTATGTCCGGAAGCAGGAAACGGTCCGGCTGGAAACGCTGTTGGAGAAATTTGCCGGGGACACTTTGCTCGTAAAGCAGCTGCTGGAGGACGGGGTTCTGACGGAGGTTCATATGGTGAAGGACCGGATGTCGGCGAAAAAAGCGCTGACGGTTTTTCCCCCGGAGAACCCGGAACAGCTTGCGGCATGGCAGGAAGAGCTTCCCGCCAGAGCTGCCAAGCAGAAACTGGTGCTGGAGTATCTGCAAAAGCACCCCGAGCCCATCAAGCTGACGGAGCTGCTTTCGAGGCTGCATATTACCGCCGCCGCCGTCAAAGGCTTGGCGGAGCGGGGATGGGTAAGGCTCGAGGAGGTCGAGGTTCAGCGCGATCCGTACGCCTCGCGGACGTTTCGTCCGACCTCGCCGCTGCCGCTTACCCCGGAACAGCAGAAAGTATTTGACTGCATCAAGGACGCGGTTCTTTCCGGCGAGCAGCGGGTGTTTCTGCTGAACGGTGTAACGGGAAGCGGCAAGACGGAAGTGTATCTGCAATCGATTCAAACCTGCCTGGATCAGGGACGGGAGGCGATTGTTCTCGTACCCGAGATTTCGCTTACTCCGCAAATGGTTGAGCGTTTCAAAGGACGCTTCGGCAACCGGGTTGCCGTGCTTCACAGCCGTCTGTCACACGGGGAGCGGTACGATGAGTGGCGCAAAATCGTACGGCGGGAAGTCAGCGTTGTGATCGGGGCCCGTTCGGCCGTATTTGCTCCATTCACGAAAATCGGACTTATTATTATTGATGAAGAACATGAATCGACCTATAAGCAGGAGGAAAGCCCGAAATATCACGCTCGTGACGTCGCCATCGCCAGAGCGTCCGAGCATGGAGCGGCCGTTGTTCTTGGATCCGCTACGCCTTCGTTGGAGAGCATGTACCGGACAGGCCGCGAGGCCGTTCTTTCTGCAACGCCGGACCGTCCGGCGTTCGAACTGCTGACCATGACCTCCCGCGTGGAGGGAAGGCCGCTGCCGCGCGTACATATTGTCGATATGCGGGAAGAGCTGAAAAACGGTAATCGTTCCATGTTCAGCCGCGCCCTGTATAAAGCGATAGAAGAACGGTTACACAAGAAAGAACAAACCGTTTTGCTGCTGAACCGCCGGGGCTACGCGACCTTCGTCATGTGCCGCACCTGCGGCTATGTAGCTAATTGCCCGCACTGCGACATCTCGCTGACGTACCACCAGAGCTCCCGGGCGATCCGATGCCATTATTGCGGCTATGCCGAGCGTGAGCTGACGGCATGTCCGGACTGCGGGAGCGAGCATATCCGTCATTTCGGCACGGGAACGCAGCGTGTGGAGGAGGAGCTTTCCAAGCTGTTCCCGGGGATTCGGGTGATCCGCATGGACGTGGATACAACGACGGAGAAAGGGTCTCATGAAAAATGGCTCACGATATTTAAAAACCGGCAGGCGGATCTGCTGCTCGGTACGCAAATGGTGGCCAAGGGACTCGATTTTCCGCATGTGACGCTTGTTGGCGCGCTGGCTGCCGATTCCGTGCTCAACCTGCCGGACTTTCGGGCGGCGGAACGGACATTTCAGCTGCTGACGCAGGTAGCTGGCAGGGCTGGACGGCATGAGCTTCCTGGCGAAGTGTTCGTGCAAACGTATACTCCGGAGCATTACAGCATTCTCAGTGCAAGCAAACATGACTATCAAGGCTTCATGCTTAAGGAGATGCTGATGCGCAAGCAGCATAATTATCCGCCTTTTCACCGGCTGGTGCTGATTACGCTGTCGCATGAGCAGGTGCAGCTCTTGATTCGCTCGGGTGAAGCGGTTGCCGCCAGGCTGAAGGAACTGGCGAGTCAGATGCAGGCTGAAGGGACGGAGCTGGAGGTGCTTGGACCCGTAGCTTCGCCGATTTCGCGGATCAAGGATAGATATCGGTTCCAATGCATGATAAAATATCGGGGAGAGATGGACATTGCCGGGCTCGTGCAGCAGGCAGTTGCCGTGCTGGACGATGCTGTCAAGCAGAGGAAGCTGACGGTGTCCGTCGACGTCGATCCGCAAATTTTGATGTAAACCGGTCCGGGAAGGCCGGAATATATATAATTACTCAACGTTTTATTATTAGAAGGATGGTGTTGGTTCGTATGGCTATCAAAATGATCGTGAAAGATCCGGATCCGGTGCTGCGGGAAAAAAGCAAGCCTGTTCCGAAAATTACGCCGAATATCCATAAGCTGCTGAAAGATATGGCCGATACCATGTATGACGCTGAAGGCGTTGGGCTGGCGGCACCGCAAATTGGAATTCTCAAGCGGGTCATTGTGATGGATGTCGGAGATGAGCACGGATTGATCGAACTGATCAACCCTGAGATCATCGAACGGGAAGGCGAGCAGTTCGGACCGGAAGGCTGCCTCAGCATTCCAGGCTTTACGGGCGACGTTAAACGCGCGCAGCGGGTGAAGGTGAAGGGCCTGAACCGGGATGGCGAGGAAATTGTCATTGAAGGGACAGATCTCCTGGCGCGCTGCATTCAGCATGAAGTCGACCATTTGAACGGTGTGCTTTATACCGATTTGGCTGAAAAAGTCTATAAGAACGAGCCGCAGGATCGTGGTGAGGCATGAGAGTGATTTTCATGGGTACGCCGGAGTTTGCCGTACCTTCTTTGCAAACCTTGCTTGAGTATGACGGTGTGGAGGTTGTGGCGGTGGTCACGCAGCCGGATCGTCCGGTCGGTCGCAAGCGCGTACTGACTCCCACCCCGGTCAAGGCGGAAGCGGAGAAGCACGGCATTCCCGTGCTTCAGCCGGAAAGGCTGCGCAGCCCTGAATCGGTCGATGCCCTTTCAGCGCTTCAGCCGGAATTGATCGTGACGGCCGCCTACGGACAAATTTTGCCGAAGTCGGTGCTGGATTTGCCGCGGCTCGGCTGTATCAACATTCATGCCTCGCTGCTTCCCAAATATCGCGGCGGGGCGCCGATTCATTATGCGGTCATGAACGGGGATCCCGTTACGGGCGTTACGATCATGTACATGGCGGAAGGGCTGGATACCGGGGAGATGATCAGCCGGATCGAAGTGCCGATCGGAGATCAGGACACTACGGGAACGATGTTCGAAAAATTAAGCATAGCCGGCGCCAAGCTGTTGAAGGAGACGCTGCCGGATCTGCTCTCCGGGCGGGTTCGGGCGGTGCCGCAGAACGATGAAGAAGCGGTGTATTCTCCGAATATCAGCCGGGAGCAGGAGCGGATCGATTGGACCAAGCCGGCCTTGCAGATCTGGAATCTGGTGCGGGCGCTTCATCCGCGGCCGGGTGCGTTCACGCTGTGGAACGGCGATGTGCTCAAAATATGGACATGCGCCAAGCCGGACACCGCAGAATCCGTCCCGGGCAGTACGCTTCCGGGGACCGTACTGGAAGCGGGCGAGCGGGGAATTGCGGTAGCCACCGGACAAGGTGTGCTTCGCATCACGGAGCTGCAGCCCGCAGGTAAAAAAGCAATGGATGCGGCCGCTTTCGCACGCGGCGGGCAGCTGACCCCGGGCACGGTGCTGGGCATATAGGAAACGGGGGCTTAGAATCGAAGTGAGCGAACGAAACAACGACAATACCGGCACCGGCAAGCCGGGCTTGGCCAAAAGTAAAGCGCCGGCGCACCGGCCGTCAAAGCGCCAGCCGGGCAAAGGCGGGCCGCGTGGAGGGGTTAAGGGCTCGGCCCGCGAAGCGGCGCTTGATGTGCTTCTTCGCATCGAACAGGACCGCTCCTACAGCAACCTTCTGCTGAACCGGACATTGCAGCAATATCAACTGGACAGGCCGGATGCGGGGTTGGCCACGGAAATCGTTTATGGCACGATTCAGCGGCAGGGGACGATCGATTATTTCCTTGAAAAGTTCGTAAAAGGCGGACTCGCCAAGCTTCAGCCCTGGGTGAGAAGCCTGCTGCGGCTGAGCTTTTACCAGCTCTATTATTTGGACCGGATTCCGGAGCATGCGGTCGTGAACGAAGCGGTGCAATTGGCGAAGCGGAGAGGACATCAAGGCATCTCCGGCATGGTGAACGGCGTACTGCGTAATGTGCTCCGCCGCAAAGCTGAGCTAGTTCTTCCCGACGGGCTCCCTGACGACCAGCGGATTGCCTTGGCCACCTCGCATCCGGAATGGATGGTGCGCAGATGGATCCGGCAGTTCGGCAAGGAGGCCGCGGAGCGGATCTGCGAGGCGAACAATCGCCCCCCGCGCGTAAGCATCCGCGTGAACCGGCTTCGGCTCGCCCCGGCGGAGCTGGCCGAGCGGCTTCGTCAAGGAGGGCTCGAAGCGGAGCCCTCGGACGTGGCCCCCGCCGGCGTCGTTGTGCGCGGCGGCGGCAACATGGCCTTGACGCGGGAATACGCGGAAGGCCTGTTTACCATCCAGGACGAGAGCTCGATGCTCGTCGCGGAGTGGGTTGACCCGCAGCCGGGCGAGCGGGTGCTGGATTGCTGCGCCGCACCCGGCGGGAAGACGACGCATCTGGCGGAGAAAATGCAGGACTGCGGAGAAATCATTGCCTGCGACGTACATGAGCACAAGGAGCAGCTGATCCGCGAACAGGCGGAGAGGCTCGGGCTCAGGTCCATCCGTACGGTAAGGGCTGATGCGCGCAGCCTTGCCGGGCAATTTCCGGCCGGAAGCTTCGACCGCATTCTGCTCGACGCCCCCTGCTCGGGCTTGGGCGTGATCCGCCGCAAGCCGGATATGAAGTGGAGCAGGCAGGAAAGCGAGCTGGAGAGCGTTTGCGAGGTTCAGCAGGAACTGCTGGATTCGATACATTCCTTGCTCAAGCCGGGCGGAGTGTTGGTGTACAGCACCTGTACGGTGGAAAAAGCGGAGAACGAGGACATGGTCCGTGCTTTCCTGGAGCGGCATCCGGAGTTTGAGCCGGACGCACCTCCGTCAGGGCAAACCGGACGGCTTTCCTTGCCGGCCGGCCAGGCATTCGTGCAAATCATGCCGTATGACTTCGGATCGGACGGGTTTTTTATAGCCAGACTCCGCAAACGAGCATAAAAATGCAAAGTGTGGTAAACTAAATGTGGCTTTTTCGGGCAAATTTGCCCTTAAGGCTTTCACTATAGAATAAACGGGTTGTGATGGATATCGTGAATCTTGAGGAAACCAGGGCTCAGGAAATAAAGCCTTATGTATACGATTATACTCTTGAGGATTGGCAGGAGTGGGTCAAGACGATCGGCGAAGCAGGCTTCAGGGCCGGTCAAATCTTTGACTGGCTGTATGTGAAAAGAGTATCAAGCTTTGAAGAAATGACGAACCTGCCGAAGTCGCTGCGGGAAAAGCTCCGGCAGCAGTTTGATTTTGTCACGCTGACCGAGGTGGCCAATTATAAGTCGCAGGACGGGACCGTCAAATTTTTGTTTGAGCTTACCGACAAGAATGCGATTGAAACCGTGATAATGAAGCATAACTACGGAAACAGCGTATGTGTGACGACACAGGTTGGCTGCCGGATCGGCTGTACGTTTTGCGCTTCGACGCTGGGCGGCTTAAAGCGGAATTTATCCCCCGGTGAAATCATCGCACAGGTGGTCAAGGCGCAGCAGCTGCTTGATGCAACACAAGAGCGGGTCAGCAGCATTGTGATCATGGGGATCGGGGAACCGTTCGAAAACTACGATGCGATGATGAAGTTTCTTAAAGTCATGATTCATCCCAAAGGCCTGAATATCGGCCAGCGGCATATTACGGTATCCACAAGCGGAATTGTGCCCAATATTTACCGGTTTGCTGATGAAGATACGCAAATCAATCTTGCGATCTCTATTCATGCTCCCAATGATGCGCTTCGGTCCAAGCTGATGCCTGTGAACCGCCGTTATCCGTTTGCGGATTTGATAGAGGCGTGCAAGTATTACGTGGCCAAAACCGGCAGGCGCATTACGTTCGAATACGCGCTGATGGGCGGGGTCAATGACCGGCCCGAGCATGCGGAGGAGCTCGCTAAAGTACTGAAGACGTTCCCTATGGCACACGTCAATCTGATCCCGGTCAATTTTGTCTCGGAACGGAATTATGTGCGTACGCCGCGGAATGACATTTTTACATTCCAACGCATTCTGGAGAAAAACAAAATCAATGCCACAATTCGCCGGGAGCAGGGCAGCGACATTGCTGCGGCCTGCGGACAACTGCGTGCGAAGCATATGGAGTCGGGTGCGAGGTGAGACGAACGATGCTGAGATTGGCTTATCAATCCGATATTGGCCGTGTACGGTTGGTAAACGAGGACCGCGCAATTGTGCAAGAGGACTTGAACGGCTGGACTCTTGCCATTGTGGCAGACGGGATGGGCGGCCATCAAGCCGGGGATATCGCAAGCACGATGGCGGTTGAACTGATCCAGGAAGGGCTGCAGTCCGTGGACCCTAACATTTCGGGGGAAGAACGCCAGCGACAGCTGCGCACGGTGATTGAGATTGCCAATGAAAAGATTTTTGAATTCGCTTCTCAAAGGGAGAATTATCACGGGATGGGAACGACGGTTGTCACGGTCTTGGCCAAGGACGACCGCGCGGTTGTAGCACATATCGGCGACAGCCGGGCTTACCGGATCCGCGGAAATCACATCGAACAGCTCACCGAGGATCACTCGCTTGTCAACGAGCTGGTCCGCAGCGGCCAAATCAGCCGGGAGGATGCATACCATCATCCGCGCCGCAACGTTCTGACCAGAGCGCTCGGTACGGAGCCGACCATTGAGGTCGATGTACAGGAAATTATGTGGCAGCAGGGCGATCTGCTCCTTCTGTGCAGCGACGGGTTGAGCAGCTTGGTCGAGAAGGATAGGCTGCTGCAAACCGTCACGGGGGAAGGGGAGCTGGAGAGCAAGGTTCAGCAGTTGATACAGGAAGCGCTGGATGCCGGCGGCGACGACAATATCACGGTGGTGTTGCTCGCCAACGTTGCGGATCCGGCAAGCGACAATGTTGGGGAAGCGGGGTGAGGACATCATGATCGGTAGGCAGTTGGGAGGACGTTACGAGATTCTGGGGCGCGTCGGCGGCGGCGGAATGGCCATTGTTTACAAAGGACTAGATATCTTATTGCATCGGCATGTCGCTGTAAAAATACTGCGTCAGCAGTATGTGCACGACGAAGAATTCATCCAGAGATTTCGCCGTGAAGCGCAGGCCGCGGCCTCATTATCACACCCCAACGTGGTCAGCATTTATGACGTAGGCCAAGAGGAAGACGTGCATTACATCGTCATGGAATACATCGAAGGCACGACGCTGAATGAGCTGATCAAAGAAAAAGCCCCCTTGCAGGTAGAGGAAGCCGTTCATATCGCGAGTCAGATTTGTGATGCGCTGGATCATGCGCACCATCATCAAATCATTCACCGCGACATCAAACCTCATAACATTCTGATCGGCAGGAACGGCCGTGTAAAAGTGACCGACTTCGGGATTGCCCGCGCCGTTACCTCCTCCACCATCACACAAACCGGCTCTGTTGTCGGTTCGGTGCATTATTTTTCACCCGAGCATGCCAAAGGCACACCGACAGGGGAGCAGTCCGATCTTTATTCCTTGGGCATCGTCATGTATCAAATGCTGACGGGGCGTCTGCCGTTTCTTGGAGAGAGTCCGATCAGTGTGGCGTTGAAGCACCTGCAGGAGGACGTAGAGGAGCCGCGCAAGGTGAATCCTCTCATTCCGCAAAGCGTGGAGAACATTATTTTACGGGCCATGCGCAAAAGCACTTCGGAACGTTACCGTTCGGCCAAGGATATGATGAATGATTTGGAATCATGCCTGCTTCCGCATCGCCGGGGAGAGCCTAAGGCGAGCTTCCTGGACGAGGATGAGCTGGATGAAGAGCGGACCTTGGTCATTCCGGCCCTGCGCCCCGGTCAATATGAAGCCGTCAGGGATGAAGAAGAGGCCGACGAGGAAGAGGAGCTTACGGTAAAGGAAAAAAAGAAGAAAAGCTGGGGAAAGCCGTTCGCTTGGTTTATCATCCTGACGGCGATGCTCGGCATCATGTGGTATTCGGTAGGCTATGTCAAGGAAATGATCGCGGTTCCCTCCGAGGTGGATGTGCCTGACGTCGTCAATATGACGCTGGATCAGGCGAAGCAGGAGCTTGCGAGCAGACAGCTTGAAGCGCTGGTGGAGTATCTGGAATCGTCGGATGTTCCAAAAGATGTGGTGATCAGGCAGAATCCCTCAGGCATGAAGGTCAGGCCCGGATACAAGGTTACGCTGTATGTCAGTGAGGGGCCGGCCAAGCAAAAGATGCCGGAGGTCGTTAAATTGAAGCTGAGCGATGCCAAAGAGCGGCTTACGAAGTGGGGGATTAAACCGGAAAATATCTCTGTCGATCCGCAGTTTATGGACGAGGAGCCGGATACGGTGGTAACCCAGACTCCGGGGCCGGGTGAGGAATTTACCGATCCGTCGGCCGTGATGGTCAAGCTGATCGTAAGCAAAGGCCCGGAGACGTTCAAGATGCCGAATCTGATCGGAAAGACGGAAAACGAAGCGCGGAATATGGTCATGGTCAACAATTTGAAGCTGTCCAACGAAAACGTCAGCTATGAGGCGAGCTATAAGCAAACCAAAGGCCGGGTCATCGAGCAGTTTCCGTATCAACCGGGCGATGAGGTATCGCCGGGAGCGGAGATCAAGCTGATTGTCAGCTCCGGTTTTCCCGAGGAGGCCGGACCTATGTCGGTGCCTGTGACGATCAAGCCGACGAGCGAAGGAAAACCTTCCACGGTCAAAATCATATTAAACGACGCCCAATACGACAACTTTGAATACCAAACGCTGAACAACGTGGTCAAGACGGAAACGCTTGATGTTAAGCTGGTCGTTTCTCCCCAAAAGAACGCGGTCATCCAAGTGAAAGTGGACAACATTATTGCCGAGGTGATCTCCGTCACTTATCAGGATTATTTGGCGCAAAAGAACGGCGCCATACCGGGAACAGGCGCTGTGAAGGATGCCCCGGCGAGTGCGCCTGGATCGATGGGGACCGATAATGACGGTAACGGGGCGGCCGGAGGAAGCTCAAGTACAGGGGGACGACAATCATAATGCCAACGGGATTTATCGTTAAGGCGTTAAGCGGATATTATTATGTGCTGCCGGAAGATTCGCAAAGCGCGGAATCGATTCAATGCCGGGCGCGGGGGATCTTTAAGAAGCGGGGGATTTCTCCTCTCGTAGGAGACCGCGTGATCTACCAACTGACGGAGAACGGGGAGGGAACGGTGGATGAAATTTTGCCTCGCACCTCCGAGCTCGTTCGTCCGCCGGTCGCTAACGTAGACCTCGTTGTTTTGGTATTCTCTGTCGATGAGCCCGCGCTCAACCTCCCTCTGCTGGACAAGTTTCTGGTGCACACGGAAAGCGCCGGGCTCGATGCGCTCATCTGCTTGACCAAGCATGACTTGCTTGCCGATTCCCGGGAACACGGCGGTCCATTGGAGCTGGAATCGGTGATCAAGCTGTACGAATCGATCGGATACACGATTTTGGTCACAAGCGCGAAGGAAGGAGTCGGCGTAGATAAGGTTATGGATCAGCTTTCCGGCCGGATCAGCGTGTTCGCCGGACAGTCCGGGGTAGGCAAGTCGTCGCTGCTCAATGCCATGGTTCCGGGTCTGCAGCTGGAGACGAATCAAATCAGCTTGAAGCTCGGCCGCGGGAAGCATACGACCCGGCATGTCGAGTTGATTCGCCTGCGAAACGGAGGGATTGTGGCGGATACGCCCGGGTTCAGTCAACTGGATTTTCTGCAGGTGGATGCCGAGGGGCTTGGCGGCTGCTTCCGCGAATTCGCGCCCTTTGCCGCAGAATGCCGTTTTCGCGGATGTCTTCATCTCCATGAGCCGGGCTGCAAGGTTCAGGAGGCCGCAGATGCCGGGCTTATCGCGGCTACGCGATACGAAAATTACTTGCAGTTCCTAGGGGAAATCCGGGATAAAAAAAGGAGGTACTGACATGCTGCGGATTGCTCCTTCCATTCTATCCGCTGACTTTTCTATGCTTGGCCAAGAGATTGCCGATGTGGAACGCGGAGGAGCGGATTGGATCCATGTGGATGTCATGGATGGGCATTTTGTTCCGAACATTACGCTTGGTCCGCTGGTAGTGGAAGCCATCCGTCCGAAGACGAGGCTGCCGCTCGACGTGCATCTGATGATCGAAGAACCGGACCGCTACATTCCTGCGTTCGCCAAGGCGGGTGCAGACCTGATCTCGGTACATACGGAAGCCTGCGTCCATCTTCACCGGACGCTTCATTTGATCAAGGAGCAGGGGGTCAAGGCCGGGGTCGTGTTGAATCCGGCTACCCCGCTTTCCGCCTTGGAGCACGTCATGGACGACAAGCTTGATCTGGTCCTTGTGATGACGGTCAATCCGGGGTTCGGCGGACAGCATTTCATCACCGGCATGCTGCCTAAGATTGCAAAGCTGCGGGAAATGCTCAATGACCGGGGGCTTCAAGACGTGGATATCGAGGTGGATGGCGGCATTAATGAGGAAACGGCTAAGCTTGCTGTCGAAGCCGGAGCTAATGTGCTGGTGGCCGGCAGCGCGGTGTTCAATCGGCCTGATCGTGCGGACGCGATTCGCGCGATTCGCGGGCAGGCCTGACGGGCAAGGGAGCTTAAAGCTGAAAATAGACCCTCGGTATGGGAATGGCTTTCGTATTTGATTGAGTTCTTATTTTATTTTATCTATTCGGTATTTCATGCGGTCTGTCTGTCTATCGTACAGCAGCCCGCATAAGCAAAAACAGCATATTTTGCCCGGGCGGGGCATAACATGGTTACAAAAGTAGGGCTTACTTTTGTAGCCTTTTTGTTTTATCGGAAAAATGGGTTGTCAGGCACGTTTTGGCGGAAGCAGTAATATACTGGTTTTGCGAGGCTGAGTTGCCGGGAGGAGGGTACTGAATGAAATTTTATACGATTAAGCTTCCGAAGTTTTTGGGTGGTTTTGTGAAGGCAGTACTTAATACTTTTAGTAAAAACTGAAGGTATGAGAGCTCGTACTTATGAGTTTGCTGTTTGCCGCGCACAGCAAACCAGGGATAAACGGCTGCGCCGTCCTTTTGGGGACGTAAGCGTTTGTCAGGGTGATTCAGAAACAAGTATAGAGCACGCCGGAGTCAATGCTCTGAAGCGCTAAAAAAGCACCTGCATCAGGTGCTTTTTGTCTGCTGGGCAGATTACACGCGAGTAACTTTTCCGGATTTCAACGCCTTTGTGCTTACCCAAACGCGCTTAGGCTTGCCGTCGACCAGAATGCGGACTTTTTGAACGTTGACGCCCCAAGTGCGTCGGGTTTTGTTGTTCGCATGGGATACATGGTTGCCGGTACCCGGTCCTTTACCAGTAATAAAACATTTACGGGACATAGTTACACCTCCTTAAAGCATGTACGCTTCAAAAACATACTTGAATATCATATCACAGCCGAATAAATGCCGTCAACGAATGCGTGCGGTTTTTCTTCCGCTATGGCTAGGGAGGTTTGTTTATTTCTTGTGATGATTATAGTACAATGTAACATAGTCCATCCGAATCTGGATTAAAGGAGCTGTTAGAGAGATGGCTGTCGAACTTAACACACAATATGGCAAAATATACGTAACCGATGAAGTGATTGCTGTGCTCGCAGGCTCAGCTGCTTTGGATTGCTATGGACTCGTGGGAATGGCTTCGCGCAATCAATTAAAAGACGGAATCGCAGAACTGCTGCGTCGGGATAATTTGAGCCGGGGTGTGGAGGTTCATCGTGATGAGCAGGGCGTGCTGACCATTGATTTATATATCGTCGTCAGCTACGGCACGAAAATTTCGGTCGTAGCCCACAATGTTCAGACCAAAGTGAAATACATGCTGAACGAAGTGGCAGGACTGCAAGTGGACTATGTTAATATTTTTGTTCAAGGCGTGCGGATCGCGCAATAAGACTGACAGACAGCAGTTGTCGCCGATATAATGAGACGCCGACAGGGTGATAGCGGGGAAGGAGATTGGTCTTTTTGAGTAAGCGCTTAATTCAAATTAACGGACAAGACTTTATCCGGATGGTGGAGGCCGGGGCCAATGCATTGAAATCGAACGTAGACCGGGTCAATGCATTAAACGTTTTTCCGGTGCCGGATGGTGACACGGGAACGAATATGAACCTGACGCTGACGTCCGGTGTGGAGGAACTGCGCCGCAGGCCTTCGGATCATATCGGCAAAGCGGGTGAAGCATTGGCCAAAGGGCTGCTGATGGGTGCGCGCGGTAATTCAGGCGTCATCTTATCGCAGTTGTTCCGCGGCTTTGCGAAGGCGGTGTCGGATTTGGAATCGGTCAATGCTAAGCAGTTTGCCGCGGCGTTCCAAAGCGGTGTTGACATGGCTTATAAAGCGGTGGTCAAACCGGTGGAAGGAACGATACTGACCGTAGCCAAGGAATCGGCCAAGCAAGCCGTGAAAACAGCGGAGCGGCAGTCGGATATCCATATCGTCATGGAGGAGCTGCTTAAGAAATCGCGGGAAGCACTCGCGAAGACGCAGGACATGCTCCCCGTGCTGAAGCAGGTCGGTGTAGTCGATTCCGGCGCCCAAGGCCTTGTTCTCATCTATGAGGGGTTCATGTCCGCATTGGTGTCCGAGATAACGGAAGAGCCCGCGGATATGCCCTATACCGCTTTCGGGGCTGTTCAGCCGCTGGATGAGGTGTTGGAACAGAATGCCCTTACCATCTCCAAACCGCTCGAACATGTGCATGGGGAACTGCACAGCGCTCAGGCGAAGCTGGCGACCGAGGATATCGAATTTGGATACTGTACGGAATTCATGGTGAGGTTGAACGCTGACAAGGTTGCAAGCCGGACCTTCGACGAGCATCGTTTCCGCGAAGAGTTGTCCGCGTTCGGCGACTCTCTGCTCGTTGTGGCCGACGACGATCTCGTGAAGGTGCACATTCATGCGGAATATCCGGGCAGCGTTATGAATCTGGCGCAAAACTACGGAGACCTAAGCCGCATCAAGATTGAGAATATGCGTGACCAGCATACGCATATTTTAATGGAGGAAGCCGGGCAGCGGAACGCAGCGCAATCGGGGATGGCCGTACATTTGTCTGCGGATTCTGAAGATGCCGCTGCCCGGAAGGAAGCCGTACAAGAGCTTAAACGCTACGGATTTGTGGCGGTTTCTGCAGGAGAAGGCATTTCCGGCATCTTTACGAGTCTCGGGGTCGATCGGGTACTGCACGGCGGACAAACGATGAATCCGAGTACGGAGGACATCGTGCGTGCGGTAGCCGGGGTCGATGCCCAGACGGTTTTTGTTCTGCCAAACAACTCCAACATTATTCTCGCAGCGCAGCAAGCGGTAGAACTCGTGGAAGACAAGCAGGTGATCGTGATCCCGAGCAAATCCATTCCTCAAGGGATCGCAGCCGTCATCGCCTTCCAGGAGAATGCGGCTCCGGAGGAGAATGCCGAGGAGATGCAGCAGGCGCTGCAGCATGTACAGGCGGGACAAGTGACCTATGCCGTTCGCGATACACAGATGGATGGGATGGACATCAAGCAAGGGGATTACATCGGCATACACAATGGCCGTATTGTCTCCTCCGAGCCGGATATCTTGGCCTCCTGCCGGAAGCTGATCGACAGTCTTGTCGGAGGCGGTGCCGAAATCGTCACGCTGTATGCGGGGGCGGAAGCCCGGCCGGAACAGACGGAGCAGCTGGCAGATTATATCGAACAAACGTATGCGGATGTGGAAGTGGAAGTCCACGAGGGCGGCCAGCCTCTCTACTACTACATCATTTCTGCGGAATAAAAAAGGTTTAGATAAGGAAGGGGGCAGCTTTTTTGAGTCAAGTTCGAATTGTAACGGACAGTACGGCAGACATACCGGCCGACCTTCGGGAGAAGCTTGGCATCGCTATGGTGCCGTTAAAGGTGTTGTTCGGTCAAGAAGTGCTTCGGGATGCTGTAGATATCGGACCGGAGCAGTTTTATGGCAGGTTGACCGAGTCCAACGATATGCCGACCACCTCCCAGCCGTCTCCTGTGGAATTTCAACAGCTGTATCAAAAGCTGGCGGAGGAGAGCGGCGGTCCAATTATTTCGATTCATTTGTCATCCAGGATGAGCGGGACTTACCAGTCTGCGGTACTGGCCAAATCCATGGTCGAAGGCGATGCGGATATTGAAGTGGTGGACAGCCGTTCAGCTTCTTACGGCATTGGAATGCTTGTCGTAGCAGCTGCCGAGGCGGCGAGGCAGGGAAAGAGCAAGGAAGAAATATTAGAGCTGATTGCAAAGATGCGTCAAACGCAGCGGCTGTATTTCCTGGTCGACACGCTGGAATATTTGCAGAGGGGCGGCCGTATCGGCAAAGCGGCGGCGTTATTCGGATCGCTGCTGAACATTAAGCCCATTTTGTCTATTAACGCAGAAGGGGAAGTGTATTCCGTAGATAAAATACGCGGGCAGAAAAAGGCTATGAACCGGATCGTCGAGCTGCTTCAGCAGGACTTGGGCGGCCAGCCGATTCACTTGATCCTCGCGTATACGACCGGACGGGATACGGCGGAAGAGCTGAAGTCGCTCATTGCGCAGCATTTTACTATAGAGAGCGTGCATTACACACACATTGGCCCCGTGATCGGCACCCATGTCGGGCCTGGAACCGTAGCGGCATTTGCGCTCCCTGTCTGATATGACCATTGATTTATATTCGCTTCCGGTCACGAAGGTGTCCGGCGTCAAAGGCAAGAAGCCTGAGGAGTTGCTCGCGCTTGGGATTACGAGCGTCGGGGAGCTCCTCGATTATTATCCTTTCCGCTACGAGGATTACACGCTTCGGGATTTGACGCAGGTGAAGGATGGCGACAAAATTACGGTGCAGGCAAAGATAGCAGGGGTTCCTCAGGTCCAAATGTATGGCCGGATGAAATCCCGTATGAGCTGTAAAATCGTGGTCGACGGATTGTTCATTACGGCCGTTTGGTTTAACCGGCATTATTTGAAGGACAAGCTGAGCGCGGGCAGCGAAATAATATTGACAGGCAAATGGGTTCAAAAAAGGATGAGCCTGACGGTAACGGAAGCGGAATTTCCGGGTCGGGGGACTTCGCAGATCGGCACGCTGCAGCCTGTTTATTCGGTGGGCGGATCGATCACGCAGAAGTGGTTCCGGCAAACGATGAAACAAGCGCTGCTGCAATTCGGTGAGATGATTCCGGAGGTGCTTCCTGCCGAGCTGCTTCGCAAATACGATCTTCTTCCGAGGAAGCAGGCTGTTTCCCTGCTGCATTTGCCCGGATCGATGGAGCAGGGCCAGCGGGCCAGACGCCGCATGGTGTATGAAGAGCTGTTCTTGTTTCAGCTTAAGATGCAGGCTTACCGCGCGCTTCATCATCAACGGGCCGACGGGGTTGCGCATCCTGTCGATTTGCCGGGGGTGCGCAGCTTTGTACGCAGCCTGCCGTTTGCATTGACGGAATCGCAAAAAAACGTGTTGGCTGAAATTCTTCATGACCTGCAGCAAAACTATGCGATGAACCGGCTGCTGCAGGGAGATGTCGGGGCCGGTAAAACCGTGGTGGCGGCGGCCTCCTTGTTTGCCGTTGTAAAAGCAGGCTACCAGGGGGCGCTTATGGCTCCGACGGAAATTTTGGCGGAACAGCACAAACGATCGCTTGATCGCTTGTTCGAGCCCTACGGCATTCAAACCGCCCTGCTCACCGGTAGCCTGACGGGCAAGCAGCGTCGTGAGGTGCTTGCCTCCTTGCAAATGGGGCTCACCGATATCATAGTCGGTACCCATGCGCTCATTCAGGAGGACGTGTTCTTCCGGAACCTGGGGCTTGTGGTGACGGATGAACAGCACCGCTTCGGCGTTCAGCAGCGGAGTATTTTGCGCCGCAAGGGTTTAAATCCCGATGTGCTGACGATGACGGCGACCCCGATTCCGCGGACGTTGGCCATCACCGCTTTCGGGGATATGGATGTATCTACGCTCAGGGAGCTGCCGAAGGGGCGTAAGCCGGTCAAGACGTACGCGGTAGGACACGACATGCTGGAGCGGGTGCTCGGTTTCATTCGCCGCGAGGTGGCTGCCGGCAGGCAGGCCTATGTCATTTGCCCGTTGATTGAAGAATCCGAGAAGCTCGACGTGCAAAACGCCATCGATGTGCATGCCCAGCTGCAGTACGCTTTTCCCGAATACAAAGTCGGTTTGCTTCACGGCCGGATGACGCCCGGCGAGAAGGATGAGGTCATGCGCGAATTCAGCGCCGGGCGGGTGCAGGTACTTGTATCCACGACCGTTATTGAGGTTGGCGTCGATGTGCCGAATGCCACTCTGATGGTGGTATACGATGCCGACCGGTTCGGGCTGTCACAGCTTCATCAGCTTCGGGGCCGTGTCGGGCGCGGCGAGCACCAATCCTATTGTGTGCTCATCGCCGATCCGAAGAATGAGGTCGGAAAAGAGCGGATGAAGGTGATGACTCAGACAAACGACGGGTTTGAAATCGCACGGCGGGATTTGGAGCTGCGCGGTCCCGGTGATTTCTTCGGCACCAAACAAAGCGGCGTTCCAGATTTCCGGGTCGCGGATATGGTGATTGACTTTGAAATCATGGAGCAGGCGCGTGATGACGCTGCCGAGATGGTGCGACGACCCGACTTTTGGACCGGGGCCGGTTATGCGTCGCTTCGTGAATATTTGCAGCGCGAGCGCATTTTCGATAATGACCTGATGGACTGATATTCCTCATAAAAAAGCATCCCGGCAGAGCATAAACCTGCCGGGATGCTTTTTTCACGGATAAAGGCTAGCCCTTGCCCTTCCATGGAAGAGAAAGCCACTTTTTTCTTCGTCTATGCCGCTTGGACCTAGGAATAAAAGTACTGGTATTGGGTTCAACAGATGTGAATGATTCCCTAAGGTTTTTGGAATTATGGGATAGCAATAAAGAAAGCTCTTCCTTTGTAACTCCTCCGTTGTCCATTTCTATCCGCCCTTATTCGATAATATTCGACAAGTTCTATATTACCGTATTTGCTTGGAGATGAAAACCTGTTTAAATGGTTAGCCGACTGTCATCGATGTCCTGGTATTAAAATATGCGGCCTTCCAAGGTGTTCGGGGTCACAGCTGCGGCGGGGTGGAACAATAAATAGGTACACATGGCCAAGCCCTCCGTCATAGACTTACTGTGTGTGGTATAGAAGTCCACTCTACTTACGTGAAAGCGGAGGTGCAGCTCAATGAGCTATACAAAGTTCGGTTTTGATCCCGCGCAGGTGGAGCGGATCAAGCTGAAAATGAAAAACCCGGAAACCAAAGAACGTGTCAAAATGATTTTGAAGGGCGTAAACAAGTACGATTTGCAGGACCGGGTGAAGGTGCGCCGCTTTGTCGCGACGTTGACCAAGGTGCTCGGCGAGAAGGTAACGGAGCAGCAGACGGAGCATCTGGTCAATTTTGTGATCTCCCAAAAAATCGATCCGAATAATACGTTTCACTTGATTAAGCTGTGGAGCATGTTCCGCTGAAGCGGAACGTGTTTTTTTTTGCAAGGTTCAAGTGAAGGATGCATTGTCAAGCGGCGCAGCAAAAGTTATAATTTTGAATAGATTGCTAGTTTTTGTCATAGGGGGAGAGAGAATGTCACACTCGGAAAAGCCGGAGCAAGGCAGTAGAGGGTTGACGCGCCGTCAGCTGTTGGCCACGGTCGGTTCGGCCACGGCGATGATGCTGGCATCAGGAGCAGGTACGGGCTGGGGTACGGCGTCGGCTGCTGCACTGCCTGGCGCTGTCCAGCAGGAGTCGCCGATTTGGCATAATGTGAAGGATTACGGGGCAGGCAATCTCGGACGAACCAATGTGGACGATGCACCCGCCATCCAATCCGCCATGAATGCGGCTGTGAGGACAGGGGGCATCGTTTATTTTCCTCCGGGTACCTATTATTTGAATTCGAGCCTTGTGCTTTACTCTAATGTTAAGCTGCTTGGAGCATCCAGCCAGAGGTCGGTGCTCAAGTCGCTTCAGTCTCATTTGATCCTGATGGTTGGCAACGGTGTGAAGCATGCCGAAGTGGAAAGTCTTGGATTCGAGGGGACCGGAAATCTGTATCAGGAAGTATTCGCAGATCCGGAACGGGCGGTTCACCTCAAGGATTGCGAGCATGTTCGGATACGGGATTGCTCGTTCTCCAAGATTACAAACGGCATACGGATCACGGATTGCCGGCATGTTGCAGTGAGCGGCTGCTTGTTCAATTCCTTGCTTTCAGCGGGTAATGATAATGAGGGATACGGTATCGTGGCCGAATCCGGAGAAGGGCTTCGGATTACGGATAACCGGTTTGTGCAGCTGCCCAGACCCTGCATCTATTTGTCGGCAGGATGCTCCTATTCGACCGTATCCGGCAATACGGCGGAGAAATGCAAAGACGCCTTTGTGGTCGTGTCCTCGAAGATCAAGCCCTGCTCGCATAACCGGATTGAAGGAAACACGGCTTCCGGCGCCGGATTGGCCAAGGACGAGACGAGCTGTTCTCGCGGCATCCTGCTGCGCAGCTACAGCACGGACAATCTGATTCAGCACAATGTCATTTCCCGGGCGGCGTTTACGGGCATTATGCTTGAAGGAGAAGGAACGGCGGAGCTGGAGCGTCCGGCGGGCAATCTCATTTCCGGCAATAAGGTCGACGGCGCGCCGGAAGGCATTGCCCTGCTGAACAGCGATGGCAATGCCGTGACAGGCAACGACGTCCGGCGTGTGAAAACCGGCATCCTGCTGAATACCAAGGGCGAAGGGAGCGGGGCCCGGTGCCGCAGCAACCTGGTATCAGGCAATACGCTGTTTAGCTGCTCCTCGGCAGCCATCCGGCTCGGCAGCGCCCGCTGTGAAAGCAACACGGTATACGGCAATTCCGGTACAGGGAATGGCGAAGCCCTTGCGGATCAAGGGACGGATACGGCAAAAAGCGGCTTCTGACGGATACAGTCCGATGCCGGATTAGTGCAGTGATGCCGGCTGTTATATGCCTTCCCGCGCCCGGATCCCCTTCTTTTATGGAAGCGCAAGAAAATATGAAGCGAGGGAATTTCTCCTGCTGCGTAAGAGAGAGTCTGCTCACAGCAGTTCGGCGCCGATCAAGTCGGCTAGCCTTACCCATGTGGAGCCTTCACTGCAGCGTACCTTGATCCGCTGCAGATGCAGATCGGCCTGCAGAATCGTACAGTCGATCGACTTGCGCTCCCCGTTATCATACAGTGTAAGGCGCAGCGCCGCGTCTTCATGGAGCGCGATGCCGAGCGTCTGTCCAAGCTCCTCCAAGCGCTGCTCGTCGAGCGTCGGCTTCTCTTGTCTGCCGAGCTCGCGGCGGTGCCGGAGCAATTGCTCCTTATGCTCGGGCAGCATCATGCGTGAGGACTCCCATAGGATGTTTTTGCCGGGTGTCAATTTGTTGTCTTTCATTTATAATGTCCTCCGATTTTCAATGATCTCTCCACGGCTTGGCCGGCCGCAGTCAGCGAAGAAGCCCGTACAATGGCCGAGCTCCCGTACCGATCCTTTATCAAGTCAGTTGCTTTCTCTAAAGACCTGATTTTTTCTTGATCCTCGAATAAGGTAAGCTGATAATTTTGATCATTCGTTAACTGGCTTAAGGTGACGCCGAGGCGGCGTACTGGCATATGGTCCCAAAAGCGATAAAAAAGCTTCTTCACGGCTTTGAATACCGTATTCGTATGATTCGTAGGGTCCGGCATCTTCATCCGGCGGGAAAATCCGGTCGGTGCTTCGTAGGGGCTGCACATGCAGCTCACCGTCACTACGGAACCCATATATCCTTTACGCCGGCAGTCGCGGCAGACCTCCTCCGTGAGCTCGAGAAGGATCGTGTCCACCTCGGTCGTTTTCGTGTAGTCTCTGGGTAAAGTCATCATGTGTCCGATGGACTTGGGCGGAGTATCAAAGGTTTTGGGAGTAACCACACTTTCATCCAGGCCGTTCGCCGTCCGCCACATCACCTCGGCATGGATATCCGACTGCTTGCCGAAATAGGCACGGAATCGAGCTTTGAGGCGCGGAAGCGGCGTTCTCGCGATATCGCCTATGGTATGCATGCCAAAGCGGGTAAAATGAGCCGTCATACGGGAGCCGACTCCGAACATCTTATTTACGGGCTGAGGCCACAGTAAATCTTCCACTTGTGAAGCGGGTAGGGTAAACACGCCGCTCTCATTCTTTTTGGCCCATATATCGGTTGCGATTTTAGCCAGTATTTTGTTGGAACTGATTCCGATCCTCACCCATACCCCGGTTTGCCTCAGGACCTTCTGTTGAATCGACCGGGCAATCGTTACAGGATCCCCGAAAATGGACAAGCTTGCCGAAACGTCCAGAAATTGCTCGTCGATGCTGAATACTTCAACAAGATCGGTATACTCTTCATAGATTTGTGTAATCATCAGCGAAACATCGATATAATGCTGCATGCGGGGACGTACCACAACCAGATCCGGGCACTTGTTCAATGCTTCGCCAAGCCGTTCGGCGGTGGTTACTCCATAGCTTTTGGCTATAGGACAAGCGGCCAGAATGATTCCGGACCGGCGTGCGGGATCTCCCGCCACAGCAACGGGTTTATTTTTGTATTCCGGGTGATCCGCTTTTTCTACGCTGGCATAAAACGACTGACAGTCCGCCAGCATGATGGTGCGCGCGCTCTTGTTAGAAGTTGAAACGGAAGTCAGCATATGATGTTCACCCTCACTTACAGAACGTATGTTCTTAACATACACAGGATAGCGAACAAATATTCGTATTTCAATAGGAGAGCCTCAGGTAATTTTTTCCGAGACCCGATATTGGGGGGAGAAGGCTGGACATAAGCGGCGCCTATGGAAGATAATGGTTAGAAGAGATAAACGTCCCGGATAGGCTTGGGAGTTCGTTTGTTTCCGTTTATGAACTTCTGCGTGCCGTTATTTGGCCTGAGGGTCTATGGTTGGATGGGTCATAACCTGTGAGGAGGATGAGAAACGATGAGCAGTGTTCGAAATCTGCTTCATGCCGTTGAGAGCATGGAAATGATCGATTTAACCCATGTGCTGGAGGAGGATATGCCGGTTTATCCGACGCACTCGCGCTATTTTCATACCAAGTGGGATTCGTTCGAGACAGGAAGTCCGGCGCTTGTGTGCCAACTGCTCATCAATGAACATTGCGGTACGCATGTAGATGCTACGGGAAACTTCTTGAAGGAAGGGGAGCCTGCACACCGGTATATGGCGGAAACACCCCTGGAGCATTGTATGGGAAGGGCGTTGACCCTCGATTTCTCCAGCTATGAAGCTTCGGATCTGGTGTCCAGGCAAGAGGTGCTCTCGTGGGAAAGGGAACATTTTTCCATTGAAGAAGGGGATATCGTATTATTCCGGTTTGGCTGGGACCGGTATTGGACGCCGCGATCCGCCGGCCGAACCTACACGGCCAGTTGGCCCGGTCTGAGCGAGGAAGCTGCCGCCTATCTGGCATCCAAAAAAATAAAGGCTGTGGGATGCGATACGCTGGCCGTTGACAGTTCGCATTCAGACGGCTATCCGGCACATTATCAGCTTCTCGGGAATGGCATTACCATTTTTGAAAACCTGAAAGGATTGGAGCGGATTGCCGGAGAATCCTTCTTTATCGGTTTTCCGCTCAAGATTAAAGGCGGTTCCGGCTCACCGGTTCGGGCGGTTGCTTGGATTCCGAAGAATGAGGCCAGGAGGTTATCTGTTCATCATGCTGAACATCAATAAAATACATCACGCCGCTATCATTTGCTCCGACTATGCGAAATCCAAAGCTTTTTACACGGAGGTGCTCGGTCTTCCGGTAATCCGCGAAACGTACCGGGCGGAACGAAATTCCTATAAGCTGGACCTGCTGGTAGGGAAGGATCATCAGATCGAACTGTTCTCCTTTCCGGGCGCTCCGCCAAGACCCAGCTACCCGGAAGCGCAGGGGTTGAGGCATCTGGCTTTTGAGGTGGACGATATCGAAGAGGCGGTCCAAAAGCTGCAAAATCAAGGCGTTGCAGTCGAGCCCGTCCGCATCGACGAAACAACGGGAAAGCGGTTCACTTTCTTTTCCGACCCCGATGCGCTTCCGCTCGAGCTGTATGAGAAATAACGAACGCTTGCTTGATCATGACGCACTCGCGCAAAGCCTCGAAGCGCAAAAAGGGGCCGTCCCATAAGTAGTTTTTAACTACGCAGGGACGGCCCTGTTTTCTTAACTTCTCGT